>NZ_JBFUCJ010000009.1:0-93361 GCF_056405295.1 Variovorax sp. P1_H2
GTGTACGTTCTGTCGAAGGACGAAGGCGGCCGTCACACGCCGTTCTTCAACAACTACCGTCCGCAGTTCTACTTCCGCACGACCGACGTCACGGGCGCGATCGAGCTGCCGAAGGACAAGGAAATGGTCATGCCGGGCGACAACGTGTCGATCACGGTCAAGCTGATCAACCCGATCGCGATGGAAGAAGGCCTGCGCTTCGCCATCCGTGAAGGCGGCCGCACCGTGGGCTCGGGCGTCGTGGCCAAGATCCTCGACATCTGATTCGAAGCAGCGAAGGAATCACCATGGCTACCAAGCAAAAAATCCGCATCCGCCTGAAGGCGTTCGACTACAAGCTGATCGACCAGTCGGCAGCCGAGATCGTCGACACCGCCAAGCGCACCGGCGCGATCGTCAAGGGCCCGGTGCCCCTGCCGACCCGCATGAAGCGTTTCGACATCCTGCGTTCGCCGCACGTCAACAAGACCAGCCGCGACCAGTTCGAGATCCGCACGCACCAGCGCCTGATGGACATCGTCGACCCGACCGACAAGACCGTGGACGCGCTGATGAAGCTCGACCTGCCGGCCGGCGTCGACGTCGAGATCAAGCTGCAGTAAATACCTGCTGTTGCTCTTTTGTGAAGCCCGCCTACAGAAATGTAGGCGGGCTTTGTTTATTCTGGCTTCTCTGTGGCATCCTCGGAAAAATCTGCAACTTGCGCAGAAAACGCTCATCAGAGGCGAGGTAATTTCTCAGAGAGGTGCGGAATGCAGGTGAAGTGGGTTTGGCGAAGCGTGGCGGTGGCGGGCGTGGTGGTGCTCGCGGCCTGCGGTGGAGGTGGTGGTGGTGGTGGCGGCGGCGGCGGCTTCGCCGCATTGCCGGGGGCCGCCGGGGGCATTGCGGGTGCCGGCACCGTCAGTCTGAGCGGTACCGCGACCTACGTCTCAGTCCCGAATCCCGTCGGCGGACTGGTCTATGCGGCCGCCGCACCGAAGCCGATTCGTGGCGCCAGCGTCGAGATCGTCGACAGCGTGTCGAACGTCGTTGCGACGACGGCCACCGACGCCAATGGCGCCTACGCGGTGTCGGTCCCCTCGAGCACCCAGGTCCTGGTGCGGATCAAGGCCCAGATGGTGCAGGCCGGCGGCGGCGCGAGCTGGGATGTCTCCGTCCGCGACAACACCCAGTCCGACGCCCTCTATGCGATCGAGACGCCATCGTTTTCCAGCGGCGTCGCGGCCGCCACCCGGGACGTCCAGGCGCCGTCGGGTTGGGACGGCACGCACTACGCCTCGACCCGGGCCGCCGCGCCGTTCGCGGTGCTCGACGCCGTCTACGCCGCCCAGGCGAAGATGCTGTCGGTCGCGCCCGCCACCGCCTTCCCGCCTTTGCGCGTCTTCTGGAGCCCCAACAACGTTCCGGCCAGCGGCAATCCTGCGCTCGGGCAGATCGGGACCACCTCCTTCTCGACCAGCAGCGCCGGGCGCGCCATCTACGTGCTCGGCAAGGAGAACGTCGACACCGACGAATACGACGAATCGGTGATCGCCCATGAATGGGGGCACTACTACCAGTCGGCCTTCAGCCGCGACGATTCGCCGGGCGGCAGCCATGGCTTGAACGACCGCCTGGACCGCCGCGTGGCCTTTTCGGAGGGCTGGGGAAATGCCTGGTCGGGCATCGCGCTGGCACGCCGCAACTACACGGATTCGGTCGGCGCATCGCAAGGGCCGGGCACCAACATTGATCTCAGTTCGGGCGCCGCCGCCACTCCCGGCTGGTACCGCGAGGCCTCGGTGCATTCGATCCTCTGGCGCCTGAACAGCCAGGTCGGCTTCAAGCCGATCAACGACACCCTGACCGCCGCCGCCTTCAAGAACGGCGTGGCGGTGACCTCCATCCATCCTTTCGCCGCCGCCTTCTACGCCGTGGCGCCTTCCAGCGCCTCGGCCTTGTCCAGCCTGCTGGTCTCGGAGCAGATCAGCGCCGCTGCTGGCGATCCTTTCGGCGCCCAGGAAACCAACACCGGCAGCGTGTCCGGCGCGCTGCCGATGTACAGCCAGGCCACAGTCCCCGGCAACACCACGGCCTGCGTGTCCAATACGGCGGGCGCCCCCAACAAGCTCGGCAACTACGTCTACCTGCGCTTCGCCATCCCCGGCGCGGGCGTCCGGACGATCACCGTCACCGGCCCGAGCACGGCCGACCCGGATTTCGCGGTCTACAGCGGCCGGCTGATCGACGAAAGCATCGGTTTCGGCAGCAGCGAGAGCAAGGCTGTCAGCCTGCCTGCGGGCGACAACGTTCTGGTGATCAACGACTTCAACAACTCCTCGGCATCGACATGTTTCAACGTCAGCATCCAGTGAGAATCGGGGCCGCCCTGGCCTGCGCCCTGGCGCTGGCCGCGCCCCTGGCAGCCGAAGCCGGCGGCGGACCGATGACGACCGCGCCGATGAAGGCCAATGGGGCCGGTGTGGTGGTCCAGTACCGCGTCGACGGCACGCCGCAGGCCGGCCAGGCGGTGGCGGTGCAATTGAGCTTCGACGGCATCGTCGATCCGGCCGGCGCCACGGTCCAGCTCGCGACCGAAGGCGRCCTGTCGCTGGTGGGCTACGAGACGACCCGCAGCCTGCCGGCGGGGCAGGCTGCCACCTGGACCGTGGAGGTGGTGCCGGCCGCGACGGGCATCGGCTATCTGAACGTCTTCACCACGCAATTCGGCGCCACCAGCGCCACGTCGGTCGCGGTCCCGGTCGGCAAGCCGACCTCCGTGGCCCCGGCCGGCGGCGCCCTCAAGCGCTCCGCCGACGGCGACAAGATCCTGCCGATGCAGGTCAAGTAGCCCTCCCGGGCTTCGCTGAAGCGCTCGCTTGCGCCTTTGGGCGCTTGCGGGCTATAATCTTCGGCTCTGCCTAACTTGCGCCTTCCTGGGAATCCAGGGATTGCGGTCAGGCGGGAACTTTAACAACCCTCGTTCGTGGGCCCTCGAGCGCGAAGGCGTGAAAACGCAAGCGCATGAAGGGGTCCAACGCTGTCGCCAATTGAAGTGGCAGCGGCGGGCGAGGACTTCCATTTTTGGAGAAAACAAATGAGTCTGAGCAACTCCCTCGGGTTGCTGGGCCGCAAGGTGGGGATGATGCGTCTCTTCACCGATGACGGGGACGCAGTTCCTGTCACGGTGGTGGATGTGTCCAACAACCGCGTGACCCAGATCAAAACCCAAGAGACCGATGGCTACGTCGCACTGCAAGTGACGTTCGGTTCGCGCAAAGCATCGCGCGTGACCAAGCCGGCCGCCGGCCACCTCGCCAAGGCGGGTGTCGAAGCCGGTGAAATCATCCAGGAATTCCGCGTGACCGCCGATACGGCCGGTCAGCACAAGGCGGGTGGCGTCATTGCCGCAGGCAGCGTGTTCGCGGTGGGCCAGAAGGTCGACGTGCAAGGCACCTCGATCGGCAAGGGCTACGCTGGCACCATCAAGCGCCACAACATGAGCTCGCAGCGCGCGTCGCACGGCAACAGCCGTTCGCACAACGTGCCCGGCTCCATTGGTATGGCGCAGGATCCCGGCCGCGTGTTCCCCGGCAAGCGCATGACGGGCCACCTCGGCGACGTCACCGTGACGACCCAGAACCTCGACGTGATCCGCATCGACGAAGCCCGTCAATTGCTCCTGATCAAGGGCGCGATCCCCGGCTCGAAGGGTGGCTTCGTCACCGTGCGTCCGGCCGTCAAGGCCAAGCCGCAAGCCGCTGAAGGAGCCAAGTAATGGAACTCGAACTCCTGAACGAACAAGGCCAGGCCGCGTCGAAGTACGACGCCCCCGAAACCGTGTTTGGCCGTGACTACAACGAAGACCTGGTCCACCAGATCGTCGTCGCATTCCAGGCCAATGCCCGCCAAGGCACGCGCGCCCAGAAGGACCGCGAACAGGTCAAGCACTCGACCAAGAAGCCTTTCAAGCAAAAGGGAACGGGCCGCGCCCGTGCCGGTATGACGTCCTCGCCGCTGTGGCGTGGGGGTGGCCGCATCTTCCCGAACATGCCTGACGAAAACTTCTCGCAGAAGATCAACAAGAAGATGTACCGCGCCGGCATGGCGTCGATCTTCTCGCAGCTCGCTCGCGAAGGCCGTCTGGCCGTGGTCGATTCGTTGACCGTCGATTCGCCCAAGACCAAGGCGCTGGCCGCCAAGTTCAAGGCGATGAACCTCGAGTCCGTGCTCGTGATCGCCGAAGAAGTCGACGAGAACCTGTACCTGGCCTCGCGCAATCTCGTCAACGTGCTCGTGGTCGAACCGCGCTACGCCGATCCGGTGTCGCTGGTCCACTACAAGAAGGTGCTGGTCACCAAGGGTGCCGTCGACAAGCTCAAGGAGATGTTCGCATGAGCCGCATGAACCCTACGCCCAAGCAGCGTCAGTTCGACGAAGGTCGCCTGATGAACGTGCTGGTCGCCCCGGTCGTGTCCGAAAAGGCCACGATGGTCGGCGAGAAGTCCAATGCCGTCACCTTCAAGGTGCTGCAAGACGCCACCAAGCCAGAGATCAAGGCCGCTGTTGAACTGATGTTCAAGGTCGAAGTCCAGGGCGTGTCGGTGCTCAATACCAAGGGCAAGTCCAAGCGCTTCGGCAAGTCGATGGGTCGTCGCGACAACGTTCGCAAGGCCTATGTCACGCTGAAGGCTGGTCAAGAGCTCAACCTCGTCGGGGAAGGCGCTTAATCATGGCCGTCATCAAGATGAAACCCACTTCGCCGGGCCAACGCGGCGCGGTGAAGATTTCGCGGGATCACCTGTACAAGGGTGCCCCCCACGCTGCGCTGCTGGAACCGCAATTCCAGAAGGCCGGCCGCAACAACAACGGTCACATCACGACCCGTCACAAGGGTGGTGGCCACAAGCACCACTACCGCGTGGTGGACTTCGTGCGCAACAAGGACGGCATCCCGGCCAAGGTCGAACGCATCGAGTACGACCCGAACCGCACCGCCCACATCGCGCTGGTGTGCTACGCCGACGGCGAACGCCGCTACATCATCGCCCCGCGCGGTCTTGAAGCCGGCGCCACGCTGCTGAGCGGTTCGGAAGCCCCGATCCGCGCCGGCAACACGCTGCCGATCCGCAACATCCCGGTCGGCTCGACCATCCACTGCATCGAACTGCAACCCGGCAAGGGCGCGCAGATCGCTCGCTCGGCGGGCACGTCCGCCACGCTGCTGGCCCGCGAAGGCGTCTACGCCCAGGTCCGCATGCGCTCGGGTGAAGTGCGCCGCGTGCACGTCGAGTGCCGCGCCACCATCGGTGAAGTCGCCAACGAAGAACACAGCCTGCGCCAGCTCGGCAAGGCCGGTGTGAAGCGCTGGATGGGTATCCGCCCGACCGTTCGCGGCGTGGTGATGAACCCGGTCGACCACCCGCACGGTGGCGGCGAAGGCAAGACCGGCGAAGGCCGTCATCCTGTCGACCCATGGGGCAATCTGACCAAGGGTTATCGCACCCGTAACAACAAGCGCACGCAAGTCTTCATCGTGTCGCGTCGCAAGAAGTAAGGGTTAGCAAATGACTCGCTCTCTCAAAAAGGGTCCGTTCGTCGACCACCACCTCGTGGCCAAGGCCGACAAGGCCGTGACGACCAAGGACAAGAAGCCGATCAAGACCTGGTCGCGTCGCTCGATGGTCCTGCCCGAGTTCATCGGCCTGACCATTGCCGTGCACAACGGCAAGCAGCACGTGCCCGTGTACATCACCGACCAGATGGTCGGCCACAAGCTCGGCGAATTTGCGCTCACGCGCACGTTCAAGGGGCACCCCGCGGACAAGAAAGTCCAGAAGAAGTAAGGAACGACCATGTCTGAAACACGTGCAGTCCTCCGCGGCGTCCGCCTCTCGGTCGACAAGGGCCGTCTGGTCGCTGACCTGATCCGCGGCAAGAAGGTCGATCAAGCGCTCAACGTTCTGCAGTTCACGCAGAAGAAGGCCGCTGTGATCATCAAGAAGGTGCTCGAGTCGGCGATCGCCAACGCCGAGCACAACGACGGTGCCGACATCGACGAACTGAAGGTCAAGACCATCTACGTCGAGCAAGGCGCCACGCTCAAGCGCTTCACCGCGCGCGCCAAGGGTCGCGGCAATCGCATCAGCAAGCCCACGTGCCATGTGTACGTGACGGTTGGCAATTAAGGCTGGAAGAAATATGGGACAGAAAATCCACCCCACCGGCTTCCGCCTCGCGGTCAGCCGTAACTGGTCCAGCCGCTGGTACGCAAGCAACAAAGACTTCGCCGGCATGCTGGCCGAAGACATCAAGGTGCGCGAGTACCTGAAGAAGAAGCTCAAGAACGCATCCGTTTCGCGCGTGCTGATCGAGCGTCCCGCCAAGAACGCCCGCATCACGATCTACTCGGCACGTCCGGGCGTCGTGATCGGCAAGAAGGGCGAAGACATCGAGAACCTCAAGCGTGAACTCGGCCGCCAGCTCGGCGTGCCGGTCGCGGTCAACATCGAGGAAGTGCGCAAGCCCGAAATCGATGCCCAGCTGATCGCCGACAGCATCACGCAGCAACTCGAGAAGCGGATCATGTTCCGCCGTGCCATGAAGCGCGCCATGCAAAACGCCATGCGTCTGGGTGCCCTCGGCATCAAGATCATGTCGTCGGGCCGCCTGAACGGCATCGAAATCGCGCGTTGCGAGTGGTACCGCGAAGGTCGCGTGCCGCTTCACACGCTGCGCGCCGACATCGACTACGGCACCTCGGAAGCCAAGACCACCTACGGCGTCATCGGCGTCAAGGTCTGGGTCTACAAGGGCGACACGCTGGGTCGCAACGACCTGCCGGCCGTCGAAACGCCGCGTCCTGATGACGAGCGCCGCCCCCGCGGTCCGCGTCGCGATGGCCGCCCGGGTGGCGACCGTCCGGGTTCGGACCGTCGTGGTCCTGGCCCGCGCGCCGGTGCCCGTGGCCCGATCGGCGGCAACGTCGCTCCGGCCGATGGCAGCGACAAGCCCGCAGAAGCCACTGGTGGAGCTCCGGCTGCACCGGGTGCAGACTCGAAACCCGCCGTTAAGCGCGTACGCAAAGCCGCGCCAGCTGCAGCAGCTGACGGTGCCAAGACCGAGTGATCGGTCTTAGAACTACGGAGTAACAAAAATGCTGCAACCTGCACGCAGAAAGTTCCGCAAGGAACAAAAGGGCCGCAACACCGGCATCGCGACGCGCGGCAACGCAGTCTCGTTCGGTGACTTCGGCCTGAAGTCGATCGACCGCGGCCGCCTGACGGCCCGCCAGATCGAAGCCGCACGTCGCGCGATCTCGCGCCACGTCAAGCGCGGTGGCCGCATCTGGATTCGTGTGTTCCCCGACAAGCCGATCTCCCACAAGCCCGCTGAAGTGCGGATGGGTAACGGCAAGGGCAACCCCGAGTACTACGTCGCCGAAATCCAGCCTGGCAAGGTGATCTACGAGATCGTCGGCGTGCCCGAAGAACTCGCCCGCGAGGCCTTCCGTCTGGCCGCTGCCAAACTGCCGCTGCGCACGACTTTCGTCGCACGCCAGCTCGGCGCCTGATCGAGGAGAACACCCCATGGCAACACGTAAGAAGAAGGAAGTCGCGGCCCCGGCCAAGACTTCGAAGGCTGCAGTGCTGCGCGACAAGGACGTCGCCGGCCTGCAAACCGAAATCAAGGACCTGCAGAAGGCCCATTTCGGCCTGCGCATGCAGAAGGCCACGCAACAGCTGTCGAACACCTCGACCCTGCGCGTGACCCGCCGCGACATCGCGCGCGCCAAGACCATTCTTGCGCAGAAGCAGCAAGAAGCCCAAGCCGCCAAGTAAGGAGTGAACATGACGGAAGCTAAAAAATCCCTCAAGCGCACCTTGATCGGCAAGGTGGTCAGCGACAAGCGCCAGAAGACCGTGACCGTGCTGGTCGAGCGTCGTGTCAAGCACGAGCTCTACGGCAAGATCGTGGCCAAGACCAGCAAGTACCACGCCCATGACGAAAAGGGCGAGTACAAGCTCGGCGATACCATCGAGATCACCGAAAGCCGGCCGATCTCGAAGTCGAAGAACTGGGTCGTGACCCGCCTGGTGCAGAAGGCCGTTCTGGTCTGAATGTAGACCCCACGCTCCCCACTGCGTGTGGTTCGCTGCCCCCCGAGGGGGCCGCAGGCCGCCTTGGGAGCGGCCCGGCGCCGGCCTGATCACCGCGGCGCACGCCCGAACCGAAAGCGGCCCACAATGTGGGCCGTTTTTCTTTTTCTGGAGCACACACATGATCAAAGTCGGCGATTCCCTTCCTTCGGCCACCCTGCAGGAATATTCGGAGGTGGAAGGCGAGGGCTGCAGCATCGGACCGAACCCGGTCGACGTCACCAAGGCCGCCGCGGGCAAGACCATCGCACTGTTTGCACTGCCCGGCGCCTTCACGCCGACCTGCTCGGCCAAGCATGTGCCGGGCTACGTGCAGCACTACGACGACTTCAAGGCCGCCGGCGTCGACGAGATCTGGTGCGTGAGCGTCAACGATGCCTTCGTGATGGGCGCCTGGGCGCGCGACCAGAACACCGGCACCAAGGTCCGCATGCTGGCCGATGGCAGCGCCGCCTTCGCCACCGCCACCGGCCTGACGCTCGACCTGAGCGCGCGCGGCATGGGCGTGCGCAGCAACCGCTATTCGATGCTCGTGAAGGACGGCAAGGTCGCGACGCTCAACGTCGAAGGCCCTGGCAAGTTCGAGGTCAGCGACGCCGACACACTCCTGGCGCAAGCCAAGGGCTGAACCCGTATTCACGGGGAACACCGCGGAACCGGCTTTGCCGGGCCGCTGGTGTTGCCCCCGGTCGGGGGGTGGGCGGGCTACACGAAGTGAGCCCAACCTGGGGGCGAGCTAAAGATCCGCCTTGAGGTAGTGCGACCCCGCAATGGGGTTGTGATAGTAGGGCGGCACTTCCGCAAAGCCCAGGTCCTCGTAGAGGGCCCGGGCTGACTCCATGTCGTCCAGGGTGTCCAGCAGCACGCAGGCATAGCCGGCACCGCGGGCGCCATCCAGGATGGCCTCGGCCAGTTGGCGGCCCAAGCCGACGCCCCGGAACTGCGGCCGCACATAGAGGCGCTTCATCTCGGCCGCGTTCGGGTAGTCGGCCGTATCCAGCGGGCGCAGCGCGCAGCAGCCGGCGACATGCGCGAGCCGGCCCTCGCCGCGCGACAGCGGCGCGGCATCGACCGGGACTGCGACCTCGCCGACGTCGACCAGCGCCAGCAGCAGGGCGCCCCGCGGCTCTGCGTACTCGCCCGGCAGGCCGACCAGTTCCTGTTCGAAGTTCTGGAAGCCGAGATCGATGCCCAGCGAATCGGCATAGTCGCGGAAGATCGCCCGCACCGCGTCGAGTTCGTGCGGCTCGTCCGGCGTGATCATGACGATCTCCGGCGTGTCGGCCAGCGGCAGCGGACGTGACAAGGAGTGGCTCATGGTCGCAGCGATGCGATCCAGCTCGCGAATGCGGCACAGACCGCGAACACCGCCATCGCGAGCAGGCGCGAGGCGGCGTCGTCACGGCTCGGCGGTACGCTGCCGCCAAGCAGCCGCTTGTCCCCGGTGATCATCGGCCTCAGCAGCGGTTGCCGACGGACCAGCACATAAAACAGCACGGCCAGCACGTGCAGGCTGACCAGCACGATCACGATCCATTTGCCCAGCACCGCGTGCCAGTGCGTCGCCGCACCGACGATGCCGCCGGAGACGAAGCGGGCGAGCGGGCCTGAACTCGAGATCTCGTCGTCCGAAAAGAGGCCGGTCGCAACTTGGACCGCGAGCAGCAGGAGCAGCGCGAACACCGACAGCGCGCCAAGCGGCGAGTGGCCGACCAGATGGTCGGGAGGGGCTTGTCCGCGCAGGTAGTCGGCCACCGAGCGCGGCGCATAGAGAAAGGCCGCGAAGCGCGACCAGCGGCCGCCGACGAAGCCCCAGACCGCCCTGAACAGCAGCAGCGCCAACAGCGTGTAGCCGATCCGGAAGTGCCATTCCATCGCGCCGCCGAATCCGGTCGCGATCTGGGCGACGACCGCCGTCGCGAGCAGCCAATGGAAGACGCGGGTCGGGAGATCCCAGACGCGGGTTTCCGAGGGCGCATCGTTCAGACCCGCGCATGGCGTGTGGGACTGGAAGGAGGCGGTCATCGATAGCGGTGGACGGAGCGGCGGAAGCCGCAGATTAGCAAACTTCCAGGCTGCCGCGCCCTGCGGGTTGTCTCTAGTCGTATGCGGGCGCAAATTCATACACTCGCCCAGGCGGCATTTCCCGCGGCTTCCCAGAAAGAACCAAGAATGAAACGATTGCCCCTGTTCGCCCTTGCGGGCGCCGCTTTCGCCCTGGCGCTTCCGGCCGCGGCTCAGTTCGCCAAGCCCGAGGATGCGATCAAGTACCGGCAGAGCGCGATGTTCGTGCAGAACCAGCACATTGGGCGCATTGCCGCCATGGCGAGCGGTCGTGCGCCCTTCGACCAGGCCGCCGCGGTCGCCAACGCGGATGTGCTCACGGTGATCACGAAGCTGCCCTGGGCCGCTTTCGGACCCGGCACCGCGGGTGGCAATGCCAAGCCCGACATCTGGAAGGAGCAGGCGAAGTTCAAGGAACTCAACGAGCGCTTGATGGCCGATACGGAAAAACTCGCGGCGGCGGCCAAGACCGGCAATCTGGATGCGCTGAAGGCCGCTGTGGCGAACGTCGGCGAAACCTGCAAAACCTGCCACGACACCTTCCGGAAGAAGTGACTCGGGCCGGGCCGCGCCGGCCGGGGGTCAGGCTTCCGCCAGCAGTTTCTCGATCAGCTGGTGCAGTTCGGCGAAGTCGGGCTCGCCGACGTAGCGCTTGACAATCTCGCCGCGCTTGTTGACGACGTAGGTGGTGGGCGTCAGCTGCACGTCGCCCCAGGCCTTGGCAACGGCGCCGGTGTTGTCGATCGCCACCTTGAACGGCAGCTTGCGGGTTTCGGCGAAATTGACCACGTAGCTGGGCGGGTCGTAGCTCATGGCCACGGCCAGCGTGTCGTAGCCGCGCGCCTGGTACTTGTCGTAGGTGGCGATGACCTTGGGCATCTCGCCGACGCAGGTCACACAGCTGGTGGCCCAGAAATTGACCAGCGTGACCTTGCCCTTGAGGTCCTCGGTGCTCTTCTTGCTGCCGTCGAGCAGCACGAAGGTGGAGGCCGGTGCCGCCGACACCCCGGTATTCAGGTACACGCCGACACCCACGGCCAGGGCGAGCGCGACAGCGGCGGCGTAGATGACTTTTTTCATGGGCAAGGGATGGAGCGGTCGGGGGAATTTTAGTTCCGATCGGGCGGCGGTTCGATAATCGGGTTTCCGATGGCCCCAATGACCCGTTCCCGCTTCGCCGCGCCCGCCTTGGCCCTTGCCAGCGCGCTCGCCGGCTGCAGCCCGACCTTCAATTGGCGCGAGGTGCCGATCGGGAACGAGGGCGTCGTCGCGCTGCTGCCCTGCAAGCCGGACCGGGCGACGCGCGCGCTGCCGCTCGGCGTCGACGCGGTCACGGTCGACATGGCGGGTTGCGAGACCGGAGGCGCCACCTTCGCGGTGGCCCACGCCGTCGCCGGCAGCCCGGCCCAGGCCGAAGGCTGGATCCGCGCCTGGCGCGCGGCGACGCGAAGCCAGCTGGCCGGCGCCCCGACGACCGAAACCGCGGCCGTGCTGCCGCGCGCGGCCAATGCGCCCGCGCCGGTGCGGCTCGACACGCCGGAGGCCGAGGGCGGCGCTTCCGCCAAGCCGCTGCATGTGCTCTGGTTCGCCCAGCAGCGACCGGACGGCGTCGCGCTCTACCAGGCGACCGTGATCGGCAAGCCGTCCTCGGCCGACGCGCTCCCCACCTTCTTCGAAGGCTTGCGCGTTCCATGAGCCGCCGGGCCGCCCCAAGGCGAATACCGCAGTGCGAAGCACGGAGGTTGCCTGATGAGCCGCCGGGCCGCCCCAAGGCGAATACCGCAGTGCGAAGCACGGAGGTTGCCTGATGAGCCGCCGGGCCGCCCCAAGGCGAATACCGCAGTGCGAAGCAGGTTGCCTGATGCGCCCGCCCCCGCATAATCGACAGGCCGCCCTTCGATCCGAATGAACAGCATCTTCATCATCGCCCACTCTCCGCTCGCGCAGGCGCTGCGGCAGTGCGCGCTGCATGTCTTTCCCGACTGTGAGACGTCGATCGTCGCGCTCGACGTGCTGCCCAACGTGTCGCCGGACGAAACCCTCGCTGCCGCCCGCATCATGCTGGCCCAGTTGCAGCTCGCGCCGCGCTCGCAGGTGCTGGTGCTGGCCGACGTGTTCGGCGCCACGCCCTGCAACGTGGCGCAGAAACTCGTCGACGGCGTCCGGTCGCGGCTGGTGGCGGGCGTCAATCTGCCGATGCTGCTGCGCG
This sequence comes from Variovorax sp. P1_H2, assembly GCF_056405295.1. NCBI lineage: Bacteria > Pseudomonadati > Pseudomonadota > Betaproteobacteria > Burkholderiales > Comamonadaceae > Variovorax > Variovorax sp. P1_H2. The sequence goes on from NZ_JBFUCJ010000009.1 coordinate 12,412, forward strand.
CGGTGAGCTACCGCAACGAAGCGCTCGACACGCTGGTGCAGCGAGCCGTTACCGGTGGCACCGCGGGCGTGATGCAGGTGGCAGTGGCGGCTCCGCAGAATCAGGCAAGAAGAAAGCACAGTGACCAAGACATCCGTGACCATCAGCAATAAGCTGGGGCTGCATGCACGCGCCTCGGCCAAACTCACCAAGATCGCCGGCAGCTATCCGTGCGAGGTCTGGCTCTCGCGCGGCGACCGCCGCGTCAACGCCAAGAGCATCATGGGCGTGATGATGCTGGCCGCGGGGTTGGGTGTCACGGTCGAGATCGAGACCCTCGGCGAGGGCGAGCAGGACGCGCTCGATGAGATCGTCGCCTTGATGAACGACAAGTTCGGCGAGGGCGAGTGATGGCTCTCCCCCAGGTCGGCTCACTGCGTGTAGCCTCCCACCTCCTCGCCGGGGGCAACACCAGCGGCCCGGCAAAGCCGGTTCCCCGGTGTTTCACCAGCAGAGCTCGCGCTTCGCGCTGGCTCTTGGGATGACGGGGGCGCCATGACTTTCGTCGTCCACGGCCTTCCCGTTGCTCGCGGCATCGCCATCGGGCGGGCGGTGCTGGTGGTCTCGAGCCGCATCGACGTCGCCCACTATTTCATCAAGCCGGAGCAGATCGAGACCGAGATCGACCGCGTGCGCATGGCGCGCAACGCGGTGGCCGAGGAACTGCAGAAGCTGCAGGCGAGCGTCGCGCTGATGGGGCCCAACGACGCGCCGCACGAGCTCTCGGCGCTGCTCGAGGTGCACCAGATGCTGCTGCAGGACGAGGTGCTCACGGGCGGCGTCAAGCACTGGATCGTCGAGCGGCTTTACAACGCCGAATGGGCGCTGACCACCCAGCTCGAGGTGGTGGCGCGCCAGTTCGACGAGATGGAGGACGAATACTTGCGCGAGCGAAAGGCCGACCTCGAGCAGGTGGTCGAGCGGCTGTTGCACCGCATGAAGGGCACGGCCGCGGTGCTCGCGCCGACGCCGCCGCGGCGCAAGCGCACCGCCGACGAAGACGACCACCACGACCTGATCGCCGGCGACGCCTTCGACGCGCCGCTGGTGCTGATCGCGCACGACCTGTCGCCGGCCGACATGCTGCAATTCAAGAAGAGCGTGTTCGCCGGCTTCGTGACCGATGTCGGCGGCCGCACCTCGCACACCGCGATCGTCGCGCGCAGCATGGACATCCCGGCCGTGGTCGGCGCCCGCAGCGCCAGCCAGCTGGTGCGGCAGGACGACTGGGTCATCATCGACGGCGATACCGGCGTGATGATCGTCGACCCCTCGCCGATCATCCTGGCCGAGTACGGCTTCAAGCAGCGCCAGGGCGACCTCGAGCGCGGACGCCTGTCCCGGCTGCGCCACAAGCCGGCCGTGACGCTCGACGGCCAGCGGGTCGACCTGCTGGCCAACATCGAGATGCCCGAGGACACGCTCGGTGCGGTCAAGGCCGGCGCGGTGGGCGTCGGCCTGTTCCGCAGCGAGTTCCTGTTCATGGGGCGCGAGGCGCACAACCTCACGCGGCTGCCCGACGAGGAGGAGCAGTACCAGGCCTATCGGCGCGCGCTCGATGGCATGAAGGGCATGCCGGTCACGATCCGCACCATCGACGTCGGCGCCGACAAGCCGCTGGACGGCAAGTCCCAGCGCGAGGATTTCCACCTGAACCCGGCGCTGGGGCTGCGCGCGATCCGCTGGAGCCTGGCCGACCCGGCGATGTTCCTGACCCAGCTGCGCGCCATCCTGCGGGCCGCGGCGCATGGCGAGATCCACCTGCTGATCCCGATGCTGGCGCATGTCAGCGAGATCCACCAGACGCTGTCGCTGCTCGACTTCGCACGCACCGAGCTCGACAACCGCGGCGCGGTGTACGGCAAGGTGAAGCTTGGCGCGATGATCGAGATCCCGGCCGCGGCACTGACGCTCAAGACCTTCCTGAAGCACTTCGACTTCCTGTCGATCGGCACCAACGACCTGATCCAGTACACGCTGGCGATCGACCGTGCCGACGAGTCGGTGGCCCACCTGTACGACCCGGCCCATCCGGCGGTGCTGCGGCTGGTGGCCGAAACCATCGCCGAATGCCGGCGCCAGGGCAAGGGCGTCAGCGTCTGCGGCGAGATGGCCGGCGACGTGACGTTCACGCGGCTGCTGCTGGGCCTGGGGCTGCGCAGTTTCTCGATGCATCCGTCGCAGATCCTGGCGGTCAAGCAGGAGGTGCTGCGGGCCGACACCAGCAAGCTCGAGAGCTGGGCGCAGGAGGTGCTGGAGTCGGAGAATCCAGCGGCTGCGCTGGTGCGCACCTGAGGCCGGCGCCGGGCCGCGCCCGCAATAAAACGAAACACAGCGAAACCGCGGCGAAAGGACTTCGGCGCGTCCAGCGCCGAGCATCGAGTCTTCCGGATCATCCCGATCCCCTCTGAAGGAAGACTCTCATGAAACGCTGGTTCAAACGCTCTCTTTTCGGAATCGCCGGTGCTGCGCTGCTGGCCGGCAGCCTGGCCGGATGCGCCGGCCATCGCCATGGCTGGAGCGGCTCCGAGCAGGACCGCGCCGAGTTCCGCGCCAAGATGGTCGAGCGCGTGGGCAGCAAGCTCGAGCTGGACGCCGCGCAGAAGCAGAAGCTGGTGGTGCTGGCCGAGAAGCTGCAGGCGCAGCGTGCGGCGCTGCGCGGCGGCGGCGACCCGCGGGCCGAGTTCCGCAGCCTGTTCGCCGGGGCCAAGCTCGACCAGGAGCGGGCGAAGAAGCTGGTCGACGACAAGACGGCCGCGGTGCAGGCGGGCAGCCCGGAGGTCATTGCCGCCGCGGCCGACTTCTTCGACAACCTGAACCCGGCGCAACAGCAGAAGGTGCGTGACTTCATGGAACGCGGCGGCCGCCGCTGGGGCCGCGGATGACGGCGCCGCCCGTCGGCGTTCGCACCATGCTGCGGCTCGAGGGGCTGGCCGTGGCGGCGGCGGCGGTGGCGGCCTACGCCGCGCTCGGCGCCGGCTGGGGCGCCTTCGCGCTGCTGTTCCTCGTGCCCGACCTGTCGCTGCTGGGCTTCCTCGTCGGACCCCGGGCCGGCGCGGCGGCCTACAACGCGGCGCATTCGTACCTGGGGCCGTTCGCCGTGCTTGCTGCCGGTGCGCTGGGCGATTGGCCGGTGGCCCTGGCTGCAGGCCTGATCTGGTGCGCCCACATCGGCTTCGACCGCCTGCTGGGTTTCGGGCTGCACGACGCCAGCGGCTTCGGTGCCACCCACCTGGGACGGATCGGCCGCGCCGATCCGTGGTGAAGCCGCCGCTGCCGGTGGCGCCCGAATGCACAATCGCCGCATGCCCCGCATCCTGCTGATCGATGACGACGAGCACCTGGGCGCGCCGCTGGCGAGCTACTTCGCGCGTTTCGACCTCCAGCTCGACTGCGCGAGCCGGCCGAGCGAAGGCCTGGCCAGGCTGCGCGCCGAGCGCTACGACGCCGCGATCCTCGACGTCATGCTGCCCGAGATGGACGGCTTCGCGCTGTGCCGCGAGATCCGCAAGGAGAGCGACATCCCGATCGTGATGCTGACTGCCCGCGGCGACGTGATGGACCGGGTGGTCGGCCTCGAGCTCGGTGCCGACGACTACCTGCCCAAGCCCTTCGAGCCGCGCGAACTGGTGGCGCGGGTGCAGACCATCCTGCGCCGGCAGCGTGCCGTGCAGCCGCCGTCCGTCCCGGCACAGCAGCGGATCTTCGAAGGCCTGTCGATCGATCTCGACAAGCGCGAGGTGCTGCGCCACGGCGAGCGCATCGAACTGACCGGCACCGAGTTCGAGCTGCTGGCGCTGCTGGCCGACCAGCCCGGCCGCGTCTGGAGCCGCGACGACATCCTGAACCGCTTGCGCGGCCATGAGGCCGAGCTCTACACGCGGGCGGTCGACATCGTCGTCAGCCGGCTGCGCAGGAAGCTGGAACCGCTGGACTGCATCAAGACGCTGCGCAATGCCGGCTATGCCCTGGCGGTGGGCCGGAGCGCCCCGCCGTGAGGCCCGCCGGCCCGGGTCGCTCCCGCCGCTGGCGCCACAGCCTGCGCCATTCGCTCAGGGTGCGCCTGATCGGGGTCTTCGTGCTGCTGGCGCTGGCGATGACGGCGGTGTTCCTCGGCGGCATGCAGCGCGCTTTCTCCACCGGCTGGCGCGACGCCGCGCGGCCGCTGGTGGCCGACTACATGGACCGGATCGTCACCGAGCTCGGCACCCCGCCCGACGTGGCGCGGGCCCGGGCGCTGGTCGAGCGGCTGCCGATCTCGATCCGCATCGAGGGGCCGAGTGTCGAATGGGACTCGCATCCCGACCGCGGCAGGCACGGCTTCGGCCTGCGCAACAGCGAGGGGTTCAGCCGCGTCACGGCGGACGGCCATCGCGTGAGCTTCGGCATCGGCACCTTGCCCTGGCAGCGCGAACCCCAGGGCATCGGCTGGATCACGCTGGCGCTGCTGCTGGCCCTGACCGCGCTGGCCTACGCCTATGTGCGCAAGCTGCTGCGGCCGCTCGACGACATTCGCGCCGGGGCCGAGCGCTTCGGCCGCGGCGCCTTCGACACGCCGATCCCGCTGCGCCGGCGCGACGAACTCGGCGACCTCGCGCAGCGCATCAACACGATGGCGCACGACATCCAGGGCATGCTCGATGCCAAGCGGGGCCTGCTGCTGGCGCTGAGCCACGAGCTGCGTTCGCCGCTGACCCGGGCCCGGCTCAATGCCGAGCTGCTGCCGGCCACGCCCGAGGGCGCGGCCGAGCGCGCCGCGCTGCTGCGCGACCTGGCCGAGATGCGCGACCTGATCAGCGACCTGCTCGAGAGCGAGCGCTTGTCGAGCCCGCATGCGGCGCTGCAGCGCGAACCGGTCGATCTCGCGGCACTGGTGCGCGAGGTGGCGGGGGAGCATCCCGAGGGGGCGCGCGTCGTCCTGGACCTGGCCGAGGACCTGCCGGTCCTGGCGCTCGATCGGTCGCGGCTGCGGCTGCTGGTGCGCAACCTGCTCGACAACGCGCTGCGCCATGGCGCCGGCGCGGCGCAGCCGCCGCGGGTCGCTGTTCGACGCGGCGGCCAGGATGTGGAACTGGAAGTGCGCGACTTCGGCCCCGGTGTCGATCCGGCCCAGCTCGCGCACCTGACCGAGCCCTTCTACCGCACCGATGGCGCGCGCCAGCGCAGCACCGGCGGGGTCGGCCTCGGCATGTACCTGTGCCGGCTGGTGGCCGAGGCGCACGGCGGCACGCTGGCGGTGCGCAATGCCGAGCCCGGGCTGGCGGTCAGCGTCGCGCTGCCTGCCGCCTGAAGTCGCTCGGGCTGCCGCCTGTGTGTTCGCGGAACACCCGGCTGAAATGCGAGAGGTTGCTGAAGCCCGAGGCCAGCGCGATGTCGGTGATCGGGCGGGCCGCGTTCGCCGGGTCCAGCAGCTCGCGGATGCTGCAGGCCAGCCGCTGCTGGAGGATGTAGCCGGTCAGCGTGTCGTCGTCGCCGGCGAAGGCATTGTGCAGGTGGCGCTTGCTGCAGCGCAGGGCCTGGGCGATGCCGTCGATCGACAGCGACGGGTCGCGCAGGTGCTGCGCCACGTGCTGGCGGATGCGGTCTTTCAGTGCTTCGCGCTGGGTCCGCGGCGTCTCCTGGCCGGCCAGTTCCATCAGCGACAGCCGCACCAGCTGGATGATGAGTTCGCCGGCGCCGCGTGCCGCCGCCTCGCTCATGTGGGGCAGCTCCTGGTAGGTGTTGCGCATGGTCTCGAGCGCCACCCGCGAGATCCCGCTGCCGCCGCCGATGCGGCGCGCCACCAGGTCGGCCAGCGCAAGCCCCGGCGCCGCGAGCTGCGCCTTGGGCAGCATCACGATCAGGTGGTCGCTGCGCTCGGGGTTGGCCACGGCGTAGTCGGTCGTGGTGTCGTAGAGCGTCCAGCCGCCGGCGCGCACCGCCGCCGCGCGGCCGCGCTGGGCGACCTCGGCCGAGCCCTGCCACGGGGCCACGATCTTCAGGTAGGCGGCCTCGCTCCCGCGCGCCATCTGCGGTGTGCGCAGCACCCGGTGCCGATTGGCTTCCAGCCGCGTGAGGATCACGTCGCCGGCATGCGAGGCCGCGATGTGCCCGTCGAACTCGCTGTCGCCGTAGAGGTCCGAATCGAGCCCGCCGAAATGGCGCCACACCCACTCGCGCCAGACCGGCGCGCGCTCGCGCGGCGGGACTTCATCGGTGGAAAGAACCATGGACAGGGTCATAGGGCTTGCTTGGAAGTCTGCGTCTATTTTCCAGCCCGCAGCCGTGGCTGCAGCTTGCGGGTTAACCACTAGCGGCGTGCGCGCTGCGACAAGCGCTTTGTGCGCAGCGGGCACAGCGGGCCGCCCGGCCGCTTCCTACGATGGCGGGACCGGACGCAGCTCGACGCCCGGAAGGAGACCGCATGCCATACCTCGCCAATCGCCGCCGCTGGATCCAGGGCACCGCCACCGCGCTCGGCGCCGCCGCCGTCGCGCCCCGCCTGTGGGCGCAGGGCGCACCGGTGCGCATCGGCTATGCCATCGCCCGCACCGGCCCGTGGGCCGCCGGCGCCCAGGTCAGCCAGGAGCCCAACTACCTGCTGTGGGCCGAGCAGGTCAACGCTGCCGGCGGGCTCGCGGTCAAGGGGGCCAAGCGGCCGATCGAGCTGCTCGGCTACGACGACCGCAGCGAGACCGAGACCTGCGTGCGCACCTTCGAGAAGCTGATGGGCAGCGACAAGGTCGACCTGATCCTGCCGCCCTGGGGCTCGGGCGCCAACTTCGCGGTGGCACCGCTCGCCAATCGCTTCGGCTACCCGCTGCTGGCGCCGACCGCGCTGTCGCGCAAGCTGATCGACATGCACCTGCCGTACTTCTTCTCGCTGCTGCAGCAGCCGGACAAGATGATGGGCGCGCTGGTCGACATGATGGTCGCCAACGGCGTGAAGACCATCGCGATCGTCTACATGGACGACCTGTTCGGGCTGGAGAACTTCGCCGCGCTCAACAACGCGCTCAAGAAGACCTCGATCCAGGTGGTCGACCGCAAGAGCTATCCGCTCGGCGTCAAGGACCTGGCGCCGGTGCTGCGCACCATGAAGGACCTGAACCCCGACGCCTTCATCGGCATCACCTACCCGCCGGACACCCTGCTCGCGAGCCGGCAGGCGCGCGAGGTCGGCTTCAACCCGAAGTACTTCTACGCCTCGGTCGGCACCGCCTTCCAGCTCTACAAGAACGTGATGGCAGGCAACGCCGAGGGCGTGATCGGCATGGGCTCGTGGAACGCCAACACCAGCCCCGAGGCCCGCGCCTACTTCGAGGCCCACAGCAAGAAGTTCGGCAAGGAGCCGGACCGCTGGGCCAGCGGCCATGCCTGGGCCGGGCTCGAGATCCTGCAGCAGTCTACGGCCAAGGTCGGGCTCGACCGCAAGGCGCTGCGCGACCACATCGCCAAGAGTGAGTTCAAGACCATCCTCGGGCCTGTCCGCTTCGACGGCAGCGAGAACGCGTCCATCCCCGGCACCGTCGCCCAATGGCAGAACGGCGAGTTCGAGGTGGTCTGGCCCAAGGACCGCGCCACCGCGCAGCTGAAGCCGAAGCCGGCATGGAAGTAGCGTGTCGCTGAGCGGATGGGCCGAGCTGCTGGCCGGCGGCTTGATCACCGGCGGCATCTATGCACTGGTGGCGATCGGACTGAACCTGCAGTACGGCCTGATGCGCATCATGAACATCTCGCACGGCGAGTTCCTGATGCTCGGCGCCTTCCTGACCTGGTGGGCGCACACGGCCCTGGGCATCTCGCCGCTGCTGTTCCTGCCGGTGGCCTTCGTGCTGCTGATGGTGATCGGCGTCGCGGTGCACTGGCTGTGCTTCCGGCAGGTGGCGGCGCGGGCGCCGAACGTCGAGGTGTTCGAGGCGCGCAGCCTGATGGTCGGCTTCGGCCTGATGTTCTTCGTGCAGAACACGGCGCTCCTGATCTGGGGCGGCGACCTGCGCGGCTACGCGTATCTCGCCGAGCCGGTGCAGCTCGGCGAGATGCGCTTCACCGCCAACAAGCTGCTGCTGTTCGGCGTTGCGCTGGCGCTCAGCCTGGCGCTGATCGCGCTGCTCAGGCTCACGCTGCTGGGCAAGGCGGTGCGGGCGTTGATGCAGTCGCCGGTCGGCGCGCAGCTGGTGGGCATCAACACCCGGCGGCTGCATCCGCTGATGTTCGGCATCGGCCTCGGCCTGTCGGGCGTCGCCGGCGCGCTGCTGTCGATGAGCTACGAGATCTCGCCCTCGATGGGCGAGCCCTACACCGTGACCGCGCTGATCGTCATCACGCTCGGCGGCTTCGGCAGCATCGCCGGCAGCCTGGTCGGCGGCCTGCTGCTGGGCGTGGTCGAGGCGCTGGGCATGCACTTCAGCAGCCCCTCGCTCAAGATGCTGCTCTCGTATGCGGTCTTCATCGGCGTGCTGATCTGGCGCCCCAACGGATTGTTCTCGCGATGAAGAAGTTCCTCGCCGACAAGCCCTGGCTGCTGCTGGGCATCGGGATCGTGCTGGCGGCCTGGGTGCCCTGGATCGCCTCCGACTTCCTCGCGTCGGTGGCGCTCAGCTGCCTGATGTACATCGCGCTGGCGACCAGCTGGTCGTTGTTCTGTGGCGCGACCCGCTACCTGTCGCTCGCGACCTCGGCCTTCTTCGGGCTCGGCGCCTATGCGAGCGCCACGCTGCTCGAGGTGCTGCCCTGGCCGCTGGTGATCCTCTGCGGCGCGGCGATCGCGAGCGCAGTGGCCGTGCTGATGGGCGCGGCCGTGCTGCACCTGCGCGGCACCTACTTCGCGGTGCTGACCTTCGGCATGACCGAGCTGATCCGGCATGCCGTGACCTTCGTCGAGAAGCAGGTGTCGGGCACCGTGGGCCGCGTGCTCGCGGTGGTGCCGTCGAACGAAACGGTCTATCTCACGGTGCTCGCGATCGCCGGCGCCGCGATCGCCACCGCGATCCTCGTCAAGCGCAGCCGCTTCGGCCTCGCGCTCGCGGGCATTGGCGCCGACGAGCAGCGCGCGCAGACGCTGGGGGTCGACACGCGGCGGATGAAGATCGCGGGCTTCGCGCTGACGGCCGCCTTTGCCGGCGCGGTCGGCGCGGCGATGGCGGTGCGCTGGACCTACATCGAGCCGGCCGCGGTGTTCAGCCCTTTTATCGGCTTCCAGACCGTGCTGATCGCATTGATCGGCGGCGCCGCGAGCATCGGCGGACCGGTGGTCGCGGCCATCGTCTTCAGCCTGCTGGCCGAGACGCTGCGGCTGCAGCTGCCCTACGGCTACATGATGGTGCTGGGCCTGCTGCTGATCCTCTGCGTCATGTACCTGCCCAACGGGCTGGCGTCGCTGTGGCAGCGCAAGGCCACGGCGCGGAGGCGAGAGCCATGACTGAAGCGCACATGCCTTTGCTGGAGGCGCGCGACCYCACGGTGCGCTTCGGCGGCCTGATCGCGGTCGATGCGGTCGATGCCCGCTTTCGCGAGGGCGAGCTGGTCGGCATCATCGGGCCCAACGGCGCCGGCAAGACCACCTTCTTCAACGCGATCTCGGGCGTGATCGCACCGACTTCCGGCCGGTTGCTGGTGCAGGGCGGCATCGACCTCACGGGCCGCGGACCGCATCACTACGCGGCGCACGGCATCGCGCGGACCTTCCAGACGCCGCGCGTGATGGCCGACATGACCCTCGCCGACAACGTGCGCTTCGGCATGCAGTTCGCGGGGCGGCATCGGACGCCGGTCGCCGGCCTGCGCACCGAGGGTGACATCCTTGCGATGCTCGGTCTCTCGAACCTGGCCGATCGGCTGGCTGCCGACGTCACGCCGTCGCAGCAGCGCCTGCTGGAGATCGGCATGGCACTCGGCACCCGGCCGCGCGTATTGCTGCTCGACGAAGTCGCGGCGGGCCTGACCGAAGCCGAGGTCGACGCCATGGCGCGTCGCATCCGCGCGTTGCGCGACGACCATGGACTCACGGTGGTCTGGATCGAGCATGCGGTGACCACGCTCCTGAAGTATGTCGGGCGCGTGCTGGTGCTGCACCAGGGCCGCAAGATCGCCGACGGTACGCCGGCCGAGGTGGTGCGCAATGCGGAGGTGGTCGAGGCTTACCTGGGCGACGAGATGGAGGAGGCCGGATGAGTTCGAGCACATTGACGGTGCGGGGCCTCGCGGCCGGCTACCACGGCTTCCAGGTGCTGCAGGGCCTCGATCTCGACGTGCTGCCCGGAATCACCGTGGTGCTGGGGCCTAACGGCGCCGGCAAGACCACGCTGCTCAAGGCGCTCGCCGGGCTGCTGCCGCGCGCCGGCGAGGCCACGCTCGACGGCGTCGCGCTGCCCTCGGGCGAGGCCACGGCCTGCGTGCGCCAGGGGCTGGCGCTGGTGGCCGAGGGCCGGCAGCTCTTTGCGCAGATGACCGTCACCGAGAACCTCGAGCTCGGCGGCTGGCTCACGCCCGCGCGGCTGCGCAGCGAGCGCCTGGCTCGGGCCTTCGACGACTTCCCGCGTCTCAGGGAGCGCGCCACGCAGCTGGCCGGCACCATGAGCGGCGGCGAGCAGCAGATGGTCGCGGTCGCGCGCGCCATGATGAGCGGACCGCGCCTGCTGATGCTCGACGAACCGTCCCTCGGCCTGGCGCCGCGCATGGTCGACGAACTGCTGGCCATCGCGCGCCGCATCGCGGCCCAGGGCGTGACCGTGCTGATGGTCGAGCAGAACGTGCGCAAGGCGCTGCAGGCCGCCGACCGCGGCTATGTGCTGGAGCGCGGCCGCATCGTGGCCGCCGGCGAGGCCCGCGTGCTGCTCGATTCCGACGCGATCCGTCGAGCCTATCTCGGCGTCGCCTGACGCCTCCCAACTTTTCTTCGAGGACCTTTCGCATGACCACCATTTCCATGCTCATCGGCGGCGAGCGCTGCCAGGCCGCGAACGGCGCCAGCTTCGAGCGCCGCAACCCGCTGGACGGCAGCGTCGCCACCCGCGCGCCGGCCGCCACCCCGGCCGAGGCCATTGCCGCGGTCGAAGCCGCGCAGCGCGCCTTCGCCACCTGGTCGCAGACCGGGCCGGGCGAACGCCGCGCATTGCTGCAGAAGGCCGCGCACGCGCTCGAGGCGCGCAGCGAGGCCTTCGTGCAGGCAATGGCGCGCGAGACCGGGGCGTCGGCGATGTGGGCCGGCTTCAACGTCCATCTGGCGGCCGGCATCCTGACGGAAGCGGCGGCACTGACCACGCAGATCGGCGGCGAGCTGATCCCCTCGGACGTGCCGGGCAGCCTGGCGATGGGCGTGCGGCAGGCGGCCGGCGTGGTGCTCGGCATCGCGCCCTGGAACGCGCCCGTGATCCTCGCCACGCGCGCCATCGCGACCCCGCTGGCCTGCGGCAACACGGTGGTGCTCAAGGGCTCGGAACTGTGCCCCGAAACGCATGCGCTGATCGTCGAGGCGCTCAACGACGCCGGCCTRCCGCCCGGCGTGGTCAACTTCGTCACCAACGCGCCGGCCGATGCGGGCGCCGTGGTCGAGGCGATGGTCGCGCATCCGGCGGTGCGCCGCGTCAACTTCACGGGCTCGACGCGGGTCGGCCGCCTGATCGCGCAGACCTGCGCCAGGTACCTCAAGCCGGTGGTGCTGGAACTCGGCGGCAAGGCGCCGCTGGTGGTGCTGGACGACGCCGACGTCGATGCCGCGGTGAGTGCCGCCGCCTTCGGCGCCTTCGCCAACTCGGGCCAGATCTGCATGTCGACCGAACGCATCGTGGTCGACACGGCGATCGCCGATGAATTCGTCTCGAAGTTCGCGGCCAAGGCGGCGAGCCTGCCGGTCGGCGATCCGCGCCAGGGCCCGGTGGTGCTCGGCTCGGTGGTCGACATGGCCACGGTGGAGCGCTGCAACGCGCTGATCGACGATGCGCTCGCCAAGGGCGCGCGCCTGCTTTGCGGTGGCCGCGCCGACAGCACGTTGATGGGCGCCACGGTGCTCGACCATGTCACGCCCGCGATGCGGATCTATCGCGAGGAGTCCTTCGGCCCGGTCAAGGCGGTGGTGCGCGTCAGCGGCGTCGAGGAGGCCATCGCCACCGCCAACGACAACGAGTTCGGCCTTTCGTCCGCGGTGTTCGGCCGCGACATCGCGCGAGCCTGGAACGTCGCGCGGCGCATCGAGGCCGGCATCTGCCACGTCAACGGCCCCACCGTGCACGACGAGGCCCAGATGCCCTTCGGCGGCGTCAAGGATTCGGGCTACGGCCGCTTCGGCGGCAAGGCGGGTGTCGAGGCCTTCACCGAGTTGCGCTGGATCACGCTGCAGACCGCGCCGCGCCACTATCCGTTCTGAGCGACGCGGGTGCTGTCGCCTGCGCTACCGGCTGGCGGGCGGGCCGGGGCTACGATGCGCTTGCATCAGACACCCAAGGAGACACGCGCATGACGAGCCCTCTCACCAACCGCCAGGTCCGCCTCGCCAAACGGCCCGAAGGCGCGGCCACGCGCGACAACTGGCAATTCACGACCGAGCCGGTGGCGGAGCCCGCCGATGGCGGCGTGCTGGTCAAGACCCTGTCGCTCTCGCTCGACCCCGCCATGCGCGGCTGGATGAACGAGGGCAAGAGCTACATCGCGCCGGTCGAGATCGGCGCCGTGATGCGCGCCGGCGGCGTCGGGCGCGTGGCCGCCTCGCGCAACCCGGCCTTCGCGGTCGGCGACACGGTCTACGGCACGCTGGGCGTGCAGGAATACGCGCTGATCCCGCAGGAAGAGATCAAGCGCAACGGCCTTGCGAAGATCGACCTCCGAGCCGGCACCATCGGCCAGTGGCTCAACGTGCTGGGCATGCCCGGCATGACCGGCTACTTCGGGCTGATGGACGTCGGCCAGCCAAAGCCCGGCGAGACCGTGGTGGTCTCGGGGGCGGCCGGCGCGGTCGGCCAGACCGTGGGCCAGCTGGCAAAGATCAAGGGCTGCCGCGTGGTCGGCATCGCGGGCGGCGCCGCCAAGTGCGACTGGGTGGTGAAGGAGCTGGGCTTCGACGCCTGCATCGACTACAAGGCCGGACCTTCGGCGGTGCGCGAGGGCCTGAAGGCCCATTGCCCGAAGGGCGTCGACATCTACTTCGACAACGTCGGCGGCGACATCCTCGACACCGTGCTCGCGAAGCTKGCGCGCGGCGCCCGCATCATCATCTGCGGCGCCATCAGCCAGTACAACAACACGACGCCGGTGCAGGGCCCGAAGAACTACCTGAGCCTGCTGGTGAACCGGGCCCGCATGCAGGGCATCGTGGTGTTCGACTACGCCGACCGCTACGGCGAAGCGGTGGCCGAGTTGTCGGGCTACCTGAAGGACGGCCGCATGAAGAGCCGCGAGGATGTGGTCGAGGGCATCGACACCTTCCCCGAGGCGCTCGCGCGGCTCTTTACCGGCGAGAACTTCGGCAAGCTGGTGCTCAAGGTCAGCGACTGAACGGGCCCCGACGGGCCGGCCTGGCCCTAGCGGGCCCGGGTGCCCAGCACCGCCGCCGAGATGATCAGCACCGCCGCCAGCGCGATGCTCCAGCTCAGCGGCCGTCCGGTGACGATCAACAGCAGGGCGGTCGAGGCCAGCGGCGTGATGTAGCTCAGGATGCCGATCTGCCGCGCGTCGCCGCGTTTCAGCGCCAGGTCCCAGAAGAAGAAAGCGGCGCCCAGCGGGCCGAGTCCGCAGAGCGCGACCAGCAGCCAGTCGCGCGCGTCGAGCGCCACCGAAGGCTCGAGCAGCGCATGGCACGCCAGTGACAGCGCGCCCGACACCAAACCGAACAGGCCGATCGCGCTGGTCGGGAAGGCCGGCACGCGTTGCGTCCACAGCGAGTAGCTGGCCCAGATGAAGGCCGAGCCCAGCGCCGGCAGGAAGCCCCAGTAGCTGCCGCCGGATGCACCGGCGCCGCCGCGCGCACCGAGGATCGCGACCGCCGCACCCGCGAAACCCGACAGGGCCGCCACCACGTGCAGCGGCCGCAGCCACATGCCGGGCAGCAGCACCGGCGCCAGCACCACCATGAACAGCGGCCAGAGGTAGTTGACCAGGTTGGCCTCCACCGGCGGTGCCAGGCGCAGCGCGATGAAGAGCAGGAAGTGGAAGCCGAACAGGCCGTAGATGCCCAGCAGCAGCGTGCGCGCCGGCACCGACCAGGCGCGGCGGTCGCGCAGCACCAGCGGCCAGCTGATCACGCTGCCGATGATCAGCGCCAGCCCGGTCAGCAGGAAAGGCGGCAGGTGCGCGAGCGAGGCGCCGAGCGAGGCGAGGGTGGCCCAGAGGGCGATGGCGGCAAGGGCGTTGAGCGTCGAGGACATGGCCGCCGAGCTTAAGCCGGGCGGTCGTCGCGGATCGCCGGGGCCTCGTCGCGAGACGCCGGTTCGAGGCTCAGGCGCCGGCGCCGAGGCGCCGCAGCGCGGCCGTGAGGGCCGAGGGCGAACGGTAGCCGCTGCGGCGGGCCGCCTCGGCGACGCCGAGGCCGTGCTCGCGCAACTGCCGCGCATGCAGCAGGCGCTGCCTGCGCAGCCAGTGCATCGCGCTCATTCCCTGTTCGTCGCGGCAGCGTTGCGCGAACTGGCTGGGGCTCAGGCAGGCGAAGGCGGCGAGGTCCGCGACGCCCAGCGGCAGGTGCCAGCGCGCCTGCGCCCAGGCGGCGAGACCGGGCCAGTCGATGGCGCGGCCGCGGGCATTCGGAACGGCCGGCCCCCAGGCTTCGAGCAGCAGGTCCGGGGCATGGTGCAGCGTGGCCCGCGGCGGCACCGGCTGGGCGAGGCACAGCGCGAGGTGGCGGGCCAGCGACAGCGACAGCGGCGCCAACGGCGAGCGGCCGGCGCAGCGCGCCCACAGGGCCTGCGTGGTGTCGAGCACCAGGCACTGGCTGCCGGACTTCGATTCGAAATCGTGCCAATCGCCGGGCGCCACGACCCAGCCATCGCCGGGGGCGATGCGTCGGCCCCGGCCCTCGATTTCGAGTTCGAGCACGCCGTCGAGCCCCAGCAGCACCTGGAAATGCGCATGCGCGTGGCTGCCGCGCGAGGCGCCGTAGCGGCGCAGGGAGAGGCCGTGCGAAAGGGATGGAGATGCTTCGGGTCGCATGGGAGGATGCCGATTCTGATCGCCCCGCTGCCCGCTGCCCGCTGCCCGCCGTCACGCCAGCCGCAGCAGCAGCGCCGACGCGCCGCACACCACCAGGAAAGGGATGCCGAGGCGATGGAATTCGCGCAGCCCGTTCGGCAGCTTCGCCAGCCGCAGCGCGATCAGGTTGGCCAGCGAGCCCAGCACGCAGCCGAAGCCGCCGACGCTCACGCCTGCCGCCAGCGCCGGCAGGTCGTGCACGAAGGGGTCGAGCACGATGGCGGCGGGCACGTTGCTGATGACCTGCGAGGTGAAGATGGCCGCCAGGTAGGCGCGCCATCCTTCGCCGATCGGCAGGCCGCCGAGCAGCGTCGCCACCGCGGGCAGTTCGGCCAGCTGGCGCAGGTCGATGAACATCAGCGAGATGATCGCCAACAGCAGCCAGTCGACGCCCAGCAGCACGCGCGGGCGCAGCAGCAGGAAGGCGCCGAAGACCACGCCGAGGCCGGCCAAGAGCCAGTGGCGGTCGAGCGCGACCACGAAGCCGACGAACAGCAGGCCCGACAGCGCCAGCAGGCGCGGCAGCACCGGCGCCCTGTCGTTCGAGGGCTTGAGCGCGATCGGCACCCGCGGCACGCCGAACCAGATCGCGGCGAAGAGCCAGAACAGCATCACCGCCACGGTCGGCCCCATCATGGCCACGAAGCCGACGAAGCTCTCGCCGGAGCGATGCCAGAGGAACAGGTTCTGCGGGTTGCCGATCGGCGTCAGCGCCGAGCCGGCATTGACCGCCAGCGCCTCGATCACCACCAGCCGTGCCAGCGGCAGGTGGGCCTGGGTCGCCAGCACGCGCGTCAGCGGCACCAGCAGGAACAGGCTGACGTCGTTGGTGACCAGCGCCGACAGCACGGCCGCGCTGGCGGCCAGCAGCAGCACCAGGCTGCGCAGGTCGTGCGTGCGTGCCAGCAGCCGCGCCGCGGCGGCCTGCAGCATGCCGCTGCGCTCGACGCCCTGGGTGATGGCCAGGAGTCCGGCCAGCGCGCCGATGGTCTGCCAGTCGACCAGGCGGACGTAGTCCATCGGTGCGCGCGGGCGGACCAGGGCGAAGAGGATCGCCGCGGCCACCAGCACCCACAGCAGGCCGTTGCCGCCGCCTTCTTGCGGGCTCCCTTCCGGGATGGATTCAGCGCGCGTAGAGCTCACGCAGTTCGCGCTTGAGCACCTTGCCGATCGCGCTGCGCGGCAACTCGTCGATGAACTGCAGGCCGGCCAGCCGCTGGGTCTTGCCGAGCTGGTCGTTGGTCCATTGCAGGATCGTCCCGGCGGCGGTGTCGTCGCCGGCGCGGCGCACCACGAAGGCCACCGGCGTCTCGCCCCATTGCTCCGAAGGCACGCCGACCACCGCCACGTCGGCCACCGCCGGATGGGCCCGCACCACCGCCTCGAGGTCGCTCGGATAGATGTTGAAGCCGCCGCTGATGACCATGTCCTTCTTGCGGTCGAACAGTGTCAGGAAGCCGTCCTCGTCGAAGCGGCCGACATCGCCGGTGCGGATGAAGCGCTTGCCCGTGGGATCGAACCATTCGGCCTCGCGCGTCTTGCCTGGCTGGCGGTGGTAGCCGACCATCATGCCGGCCGAATGGCCGACCACTTCGCCGGCCTCGCCGCGCGGGACCTCGCGGCCGTCCTCGTCGATCAGCCGGATGTCGCTGCCTTCGGCCGGCTGGCCGACGGTGTGCAGCTTGTCGGGATGCAGGTGGGCCTCGAGGATGCAGGTGCCGCCGCCCTCGGTCATGCCGTAGAACTCGATCAGCCCGCCGGGCCAGCGCTTCAGCACGTCGGCCTTGAGCGCCGCGTTGAAAGGCGCGCTGGTGCTGAACTTGTACTGGAAGCTCGCGAGATCGTAGGCATCGAAATCGGGCCGCGCCATCAGGCGCTGGTACTGCACCGGCACCAGCATGGTGTGGGTCACGCGGCGGTCTTCGGCCAGCTTCAGGTAGGCCGCGGCGTCGAATTTCGGCATCAGCAGCACGCAGCCGCCGAAGGCGAGGGTGGGAAAGAAGACGACCAGCGTGGTGTTCGAGTAGAGCGGCGTCGACAAGAGCGTGACCGTCTCGGGCCCGTACTCGTACCTGGCGCCGCGCTGCACGTGGGCCCAGCGCATGCCGTGGCCCTGCACGATGCCCTTGGGCTCGCCGGTGGTGCCGGAGGAATAGATGATGTTGAAGGGCCAGGCCGGCTGTGGCTCGACGCTGGCCGGCGCCACGCCGGGCGCCGCCAGCCAGGCCTCGAACCCGCCCCCTGCGGCGGAGCCGTCGAGCGCGATGCGCGGGATGGCGCCGCCGGCCGCGGCACCGATGACCGCGGCCGCCGCTTCATCGACGAACAGGATGCGTGCGCCGGCGTCCTCGATCATCCGCGCCAGGCTGGCAGGCGTTGAGCCGGGTGCCAGCGGAGCCACCGCCACGCCGGCGCGCAGCGCGCCGAGGAACACGGCCCCGTAATTCACGCTCGATGCCGCGCAGATCGCGATGGCATCGCCGGCTTCGAGGCCGTCGCGCTGCAGGCTGGCGGCGATGCGGTCCATCAGCGCGTCGAGTTCGCCGTAGCTCAGTTCTCGGCTGGCGTCGGCCAGCGCGGGCCGCTCGGGGCGCTGCCGGGCGTGGATGGCAATCAGATCGGCGATCACGCCGAAGTCGCGGTCGATGGCCGCTTCGAAGTCGCTCATCAAGACCTCCCCGGTCGGGCTTCAGACGCCGGCGGCATGCGCCTGCTGATCGGCGTGATAGCTGCTGCGCACCATCGCGCCCACCGCCGCGTGGCTGAAGCCCATCTTGTAGGCCTCTTCCTCGAACATCTTGAAGGTGTCGGGATGCACGTAGCGGCGCACCGGCAGGTGGCTGCTGCTGGGCGACAGGTACTGGCCGATGGTCAGCATGTCGATGTCGTGGGCGCGCATGTCGCGCATCACCTGAAGGATCTCCTCGTCCGTTTCGCCGAGGCCGACCATGATGCCGCTCTTGGTCGGCACGTCGGGGTGCAGCGCCTTGAACTTCTTCAGCAGATTGAGGCTGAACTGGTAGTCGCTGCCTGGGCGCGCTTCCTTGTAGAGGCGCGGCGCGGTCTCCAGGTTGTGGTTCATCACGTCCGGCGGCGCGGCCTTGAGGATCTCGAGCGCGCGGTCGTCGCGGCCACGGAAGTCGGGCACCAGGATCTCGATCTGCGTCGTCGGCGAGAGCTCGCGGATGTTGCGGATGCAGTCGACGAAATGCTGGCTGCCGCCGTCGCGCAGGTCGTCGCGGTCGACGCTGGTGATCACCACGTACTTGAGGCGCAGCTTGGCGATGGTCTTGGCCAGGTTCAGCGGCTCGTCCTGGTCGAGCGGGTCGGGCCGGCCATGGCCGACGTCGCAGAACGGGCAGCGCCGCGTGCACTTGTCGCCCATGATCATGAAGGTGGCCGTGCCGTTGCCGAAGCACTCGCCGATGTTCGGGCACGAAGCCTCCTCGCACACCGTGTGAAGGTTGCTCTCGCGCAGGATCTGCTTGATCTCGTAGAAGCGGGTGGTCGGCGAGCCGGCCTTGACGCGGATCCAGTCGGGCTTCTTGAGCACCTCGCCCTGCACCACCTTAACCGGGATGCGAGACAGCTTGGCCGCGGCCTTCTGCTTGACGAGCGGGTTGTAGGTTTCGGGGCCTTGGGCCTCCCTCACCACGGACGGGACGACTTCGGGGGTGCTCATGGCAACTCTCTCTGACGGGGCTCAGGGCGCGAGGTAGGCGGCGAGCTTGCGGCCCAGCACCTGCGCGGCTTCGTCCCAGGTTGTTCGAACGCCGATTGTAGAAAGGTCGACGGTTTGAAGGCCTGCGTAACCGCAGGGGTTGATGCGCGTGAAGGGTTCCAGGTCCATGGCGACGTTGAGCGCCACCCCGTGGTAGGTGCAGTGGCGGCTGACCTTGATGCCCAGCGCGGCGATCTTGCCGAGGCCGCGGAACGGGTCCGCGGGGTGGGCCGGGCCGGTCAGCGCGGCATGCGAGAAGGGGTCGTCCAGCCGCACGTAGATGCCGGGCGCGCCGGCGACGCGGTGCCCGGTGACCTCGAAATGGGCCAACGTGCGGATCACGGCCTCCTCGATCCGGTAGACGTATTCCTTCACGTAGTAGCCGGCCCGCTTCAGATCGAGCAGCGGGTAGGCCACCACCTGGCCGGGGCCGTGGTAGGTCACCTGGCCGCCGCGGTCGGTCTGGACCACCGGGATCCCGCCCGGGTTCAGCACGTGGTCGGCCTTGCCCGCCAGGCCCTGGGTGTAGACCGGCGTGTGCTCGCAGAGCCAGAGCTGGTCGGGACTGTCCGGCGTGCGCTCCAGCGTCGCCTGCCGCATCGCCGCGTAGGTCGGGGCATAGTCGACGCGGCCGAGCAGCGTCGTCGAAAGCTCAGCGCTCCGGCCGGCGCCGGACCGCTCCAAGCCGGCCGCGGCCCCCTCGGGGGGCAGCGACGACACGAAGTGCGGAGCGTGGGGGCTCCGGCCGGCGCCGGACCGCTCCAAGGCGGCCGCGGCCCCCTCGGGGGGCAGCGACGACACGAAGTGCGGAGCGTGGGGGCTCAGAGCACCACCTTGACCATCGGGTGGCTGGACAGGGCGCGGTAGATGTCGTCGAGCTGTTCGCGGCTGGTGGCGGTGACGGTGATGGTCACGCCGAGGTAGTTGCCGGCCTTGCTGTTGCGCAACTCGATCGTGGTGGCGTCGAAGACCGGGTCGAACTGCTCGGCGATCTGCGTCACGGCATGCACGAAGCCGTCGGCCTTCGCGCCCATCACCTTGATCGGGAACATGGAGGGGTACTCGATCAGCGATTCCTTGCGGGCGTCGAGCGGTGCGGCGGGTGCGGTGGTCATGCGGGGACTCCTGGGTCTTGCGTGCTGCGCGCCTTGGCCTGCTGGTAGCCGGCGTAGAGCGCATGGTAGATCGGGCCGGGCTTGCCGGTGCCGATGGTGCGGCCGTCGAGCGCCACGACCGGCAGCACTTCCTTGCTGGCCGAGGACAGCAGCAGTTCGTCGGCGTCGAAGACCTCGTCGCGCGCGATGCGGCGAAGGCGGAAGGGAATGCCGGCATCGGCGCAGAGCCGCTCGATCAGGCCGTAGCGGATGCCCGCCAGCACCAGGTGGTCCTTGGGCGGCCCGCTGAGCGTGCCGTCCTTCACCACCCAGACGTTGCTGGAGGACGCCTCGCTGAGTCCCTCGTCGCGGAACATGAGGGTCTCGGCGGCGCCGGCCTCGACGCTGATCTGCCGCGCCAGCACCGCGCCGAGCAGGCTGGTGGCCTTGATGTGGGCCTTCTGCCAGCGGAAGTCGGGTGCGCTGACGCAGGCGACGCCCTGGGCGCGGGCCACGTCGGCCACCGGCTTCAGGGGGTTCACCATCATGAACACCGTCGGCGCGAGGCCTTGCGGCATCGCATGGTCGCGCGGCGCCACGCCACGCGTCACCTGGATGTAGATGCCCTGCATGGCCGCGCGCTGCGCCGGCGGCGCGGCATCGACCAGGCGCATCGCGATCGCCCGCCATTCGGTGGCCGGATGCGGGTTGCGGATCTTCAGCTCGGCCAGGGAGCGATCGAGCCGCGCCATGTGCTCGTCGAAGCAGAAGGGCTGTCCGCCATAGGCCGGTACCATTTCGTAGACGCCGTCGCCGAAGATGAAGCCACGGTCGAGCACGCTGACCTTGGCGTCGCGCAGCGGCGTGTAGCCGCCGTCGAGGTAGCAGAGGGTGTCGGGGAGGGCATCGGCAATCGGGTGCATGGGGAATTATGGTGGGGGCGCTTGGACGTTTGCCAAGCGATGTCGGAGCGTCCCGGCGCGGCGCCGGGGAACTTTTCCTGCTCCGCCGTACGGGCTGGCGGAACGCCATGGGTTTTTACTTATAATCAATGGCTTTGTAGAAATTCTGGGTCGTCATCCGGGCTTCATTCGAAATGAAAACAATCGCCCGCCATGAATCGAGTGAAGTCCCTGAGGACCTCGCGGACCCGGAAGACGACTTCAAGCCGCTGACAGCCGAGGAGGCCCAGCGGCTGCGCGACCGGAAGCCGTTGATCTCGCCCTGGCGGGTGATCGCGATTCAGGTCGTTGGGGGGCTGCTGGTGGCATTGGCCGCCTGGGGTCTGACAGGGAGGCAAAATCTGGGATGGTCGGCCGGATACGGCGCGCTCGCGGTGGTCATTCCCGCCGCGGTGTTCGCACGAGGTCTGACCGGACGCTTTGCGTCGCTGAATCCGGGCACTGCGGTGTTCGGATTCTTCTTGTGGGAAATGGTCAAGATGGCCTTGACGGTGGCGATGCTGATCGCCGCGCCAAGGCTGATTACGGCGCTGAGCTGGCCGGCGATGCTGGTGGGCTTGGTGGTGACAATGAAGGCGGCTTGGGTGGCAGTGATGCTGGGCCCCAAGCGCCTGAAACTTTGAGACGAGTAACGGATGGCTGCTGAAAACGCTGCGGAACACGGTATGACCGCTGGTGAATACATCGTTCACCACTTGACGCACCTGCAAAGCTCCAAGCCTGGAGGTGTGGCCGATCTCTCCGTATTCAACTTCGACTCGCTGTTCTTTTCGATTCTGCTCGGCGTGCTGGGCTGCTGGATCCTCTGGCTGGCTGCCCGCAAGGCGACTTCGGGCGTCCCGGGTCGCTTTCAGGCCGCGGTCGAGATCCTGATCGAAGTGGTCGACCTGCAGGCCAAGGGCATCGTCCACAACGCCCAGAGCCGCAAGTTCGTCGCCCCGCTGGCGCTGACGATCTTCGTCTGGATCTTCATGCTCAATGCGATGGACTTGTTCCCGGTCGACCTGTTCCCGGCCATCTGGGCGAAGATCTTCGGCGTCGCCGGCGGCGAACCGGAGCACGCCTATCTGCGCGTCGTGCCGACCGCCGACCTCTCGGTGGCCATGGGCATGTCGGTCTCGGTGCTGCTGATCTGCCTGTTCTACAACATCAAGATCAAGGGCCTCGGCGGCTGGATCCACGAACTGTTCACTGCGCCGTTCGGCAACCACTGGGCGCTGTACCCCTTCAACTTCGCCATGCAGATGATCGAGTTCGTCGCCAAGACGGTCTCGCACGGCATGCGGTTGTTCGGCAACATGTATGCCGGCGAACTGATCTTCCTGCTGATCGCCCTGATGGGCGGCGCCTGGACGCTGTCCGCCACCGGCATCTTCCTGGCGCTGGGCCACATCGTCGCGGGCACGGCCTGGGCCATCTTCCACATCCTGATCATCACGCTGCAAGCCTTCGTGTTCATGATGCTGACGCTGGTCTACATCGGCCAGGCGCACGATCACCACTGATCACCCGTTTTCGTTTTTCTTTTCTCTTCAACCAAAGTCCTCTAGGAGTCATCATGGAAGTTATCAGCTTTGTCGCACTGGCCGCCGGCCTGATCATCGGTCTGGGCGCTGTCGGCGCATGTATCGGTATCGGCATCATGGGCAGCAAGTACCTCGAGTCGGCTGCGCGTCAGCCCGAGCTGATGGGCGAACTGCAAACCAAGATGTTCCTGCTGGCCGGTCTGATCGACGCCGCGTTCATCATCGGTACCGGTATCGCGCTGTGGTTCGCAACGGCCAACCCGTTCCTCTCGCAAATCGCCAACCTGCCGAAGTAATCGGGTCCAGGCTTTCTCGTCGAACCCATGTCGTTCCGCGCTGAATGGCCTCGGATTCATTCCCAAAGAGAGGGTGAAAAGTGAGCATTACCGGTACCCTGATCGTTCAGATGATCGTGTTCCTGATTCTTGTCGGGTTCACGATGAAGTTCGTGTGGCCGCCGATCGCGAAGGCGTTGGACGACCGTGCCCAGAAGATTGCCGATGGCCTCGCAGCCGCCGACCGCGCCAAGAGTGAACTGACCGCCGCCAACAAGCGCGTGGAAGTCGAACTCGGCAAGGCGCGCAACGAGTCCGCCCAGCGTCTTGCCGATGCCGAACGTCGCGCGCAAGCCATCGTTGAAGAGGCCAAGGGCCGCGCCACGGAAGAAGGCAGCAAGATCGTTGCGGCCGCCCGCGTCGAGGCCGAGCAGCAGGCCATGAAGGCGCGCGAGGCCCTGCGCGAGCAAGTCGCCGCGCTGGCCGTCAAGGGCGCCGAGCAGATCCTGCGCAAGGAAGTGAATCCGGCCGTCCACGCCGATTTGCTGGCCCGCCTGCAGACCGAACTCTGATCACGCCATGGCCGAACTCGCCACCATCGCACGTCCCTACGCCGAAGCGCTGTTCAAGGCGTCGTCGTCCGACCTCGCCGGCACCGGCGCCTGGCTCGACAACGTCGTCGCCATCGCCGGCAACCCCGAGCTGATCCAGTTCGCGGACAACCCCAAGGCCACGCCCGAGCAGGTGCTCGGGGTTGTCGCCGCCGCGCACGGTTCGCCGCTGCCGCCGCACGCGAACAACTTCCTGATGGCGCTGCTCGAGAACGGACGCTTCCCCGCGCTGCCCGAGATCGCCAGGCAGTTCCGCACGCTGGCCAGCGCGCAGAGCGGCACGTCCGATGCCGTGGTGTACAGCGCCTTCCCGATCGACGGCGCCGCCCTGGGCAATATCTCCGCCGCGCTCGAAAAGCGTTTCGGCCGCAAGTTGCAGTTCACGGTCCAGCAGGACCCGTCGCTGATCGGCGGCATTCGTGTGGTGGTCGGTGACGAAGTGCTCGACACCTCCGTCAAAGCGCGCCTTGAACAAATGAAAGTTGCGCTGGCAGCCTGAAGGCGGCCAGCCCCTTACAAAGAAAGAAGGAAAGAGTCATGCAACTCAATCCCGCAGAAATTTCCGAACTGATCAAGAGCCGCATCGAGGGCCTCGGCGTCAGCGCGAACATCCGCAACGAAGGCACCGTGGTGTCGGTGACCGACGGCATCGTGCGCGTGCACGGCCTGTCGGACGCAATGCAGGGCGAAATGCTCGAGTTCCCGCCGTCGGCTGACGGCACGCCGTCGTTCGGCCTGGCGCTGAACCTCGAGCGCGACTCGGTCGGCGCCGTGATCCTGGGCGAGTACGAGCACATCTCCGAAGGCGACACCGTCAAGTGCACGGGCCGCATTCTCGAAGTTCCGGTCGGCCCCGAGCTGATCGGCCGCGTGGTGAATGCACTGGGCCAGCCGATCGACGGCAAGGGTCCGGTCAACGCCAAGATGACCGACGTGATCGAAAAGGTCGCCCCGGGCGTGATCGCCCGCCAGTCGGTCGACCAGCCGATGCAGACCGGCCTGAAGTCGATCGACTCGATGGTGCCGATCGGCCGGGGCCAGCGCGAGCTGATCATCGGCGACCGCCAGACCGGCAAGACCGCCGTGGCGATCGACGCGATCATCAACCAGAAGGGTCAGAACATGACCTGCGTCTACGTCGCGATCGGCCAGAAGGCTTCGTCGATCAAGAACGTGGTGCGTTCCCTGGAACAAGCCGGCGCGATGGAATACACCATCGTCGTGGCCGCCTCCGCTTCGGAATCGGCCGCCATGCAATACGTGAGCGCCTACTCGGGCTGCACGATGGGCGAGTACTTCCGCGACCGCGGCCAAGACGCGCTGATCGTCTATGACGACCTCTCCAAGCAAGCCGTGGCCTACCGCCAGGTCTCGCTGCTGCTGCGCCGCCCGCCGGGCCGCGAAGCCTACCCCGGCGACGTGTTCTATCTCCACAGCCGCCTGCTCGAGCGCGCCGCCCGCGTCAACGCCGAGTACGTCGAAGCCTTCACCAAGGGTGAAGTCAAGGGCAAGACCGGCTCGCTGACCGCACTGCCGATCATCGAGACGCAAGCCGGCGACGTGTCGGCCTTCGTTCCGACCAACGTGATCTCGATCACCGACGGCCAGATCTTCCTGGAAACCAACCTGTTCAACGCCGGTATCCGTCCCGCCATCAACGCCGGTATCTCGGTGTCGCGCGTGGGCTCGTCGGCACAGACGAAGATCATCAAGGGCCAGTCCGGCGGTATCCGTACCGACCTGGCCCAGTACCGTGAACTGGCTGCGTTCGCGCAGTTCGCTTCCGACCTCGACGAAGCGACCCGCAAGCAGCTCGACCGCGGTGCCCGCGTGACCGAACTGCTCAAGCAGGCCCAGTACAGCCCGCTGCCCATCTCGCTGATGGGTGCCACGCTGTTCGCGGTCAACAAGGGCTTCATGGACGACGTCGAGATCAAGAAGATCCTTTCTTTCGAACACGGCCTGCACCAGTTCCTGAAGTCCAGCCATGGTGCGCTGCTCGACAAGATCGAGCAGTCCAGGGCGCTCGACAAGGACGCCGAAGCCGAACTGAACACGGCGGTTGCCGCGTTCAAGAAGTCGTTCGCCTGATCGACGACCAAGGAAGGAAACAGTCCATGAGCCCCCACGCTCGCATTCACTCGCTGCCCCCCGAGGGGGCGCGTACCTCCTTGAGGCGGCTCGGCGGAGGTACCCATGGCAGCTGGTAAGGAAATCCGCGGCAAGATCAAATCGGTGGAGAACACCAAGAAGATCACCAAGGCCATGGAAATGGTCTCGGTTTCCAAGATGCGCAAGGCGCAGGAACGCATGCGCGCGGCCCGCCCCTACAGCGAGAAGATCCGCGACATCGCGGCCAACCTCGGCCAGGCGAACCCGGAGTACACGCACGCGTTCATGAAGACGAACGAGGCCAAGGCGGTCGGGTTCATCGTCGTGACCAGCGACAAGGGCCTGTGCGGTGGCTTGAACACCAACTTGCTGCGTGCCGTGACCGCCAAGCTGCGCGAGGCGCAAGGCGCCGGCAAGACGATCGAATCGGTCGCCATCGGCAGCAAGGGGCTCGGCTTCCTGAACCGCATCGGCGCCCGCGTGGTTTCGCACGTGACGCACCTGGGCGACACGCCGCACCTCGACAAGCTCATCGGGCCGGTCAAGACGCTGCTCGATGCCTACGCCGAGGGCAAGATCTCGGCCGTGCACCTCTGCTACACCAAGTTCATCAACACCATCAAGCAAGAGCCGATGGTGGAGCAGCTGCTGCCCCTGGCCGCGGAAACGCTTCGCACCGACTCGGGCCGTCACTCGTGGGACTACATCTACGAACCCGATGCGCAGAGCGTGATCGATGAACTGCTGGTGCGCTATGTCGAATCGCTGGTGTACCAGGCGGTGGCCGAGAACATGGCGTCCGAGCACTCGGCGCGGATGGTGGCCATGAAGGCTGCGACCGACAACGCGGGCAACGTGATCGACGAACTCAAGCTGGTCTACAACAAGACCCGCCAGGCAGGCATCACCAAAGAGCTGTCGGAAATCGTCTCGGGCGCCGCGGCGGCCGCCGGCGTCTGAGCCTTTCGGCCCTCAACAGATTTAAATTTTTATCGGAGCAGACATGGCTCAAGCAGAAGCAGTTCAAGGCAAGATCGTTCAATGTATCGGCGCCGTGGTCGACGTGGAGTTTCCGCGCGACAAGATGCCCAAGATCTACGACGCCTTGAAGTACGARGGCGGTGGCCTGACCCTCGAGGTGCAGCAGCAGCTCGGCGACGGCGTGGTGCGCACCATTGCGCTCGGCTCGTCGGACGGCCTGCGCCGCGGACTGATCGTGACCAACACCGGCGCACCGATCACGGTGCCCGTCGGCAAGGCGACGCTGGGTCGCATCATGGACGTGCTCGGCCGGCCGATCGACGAGCGCGGCGACGTCAGTCAGGAGCTCACCGCTTCGATCCACCGCAAGGCCCCCGAGTACGACGAACTGTCGCCCTCGCAGGACCTGCTGGAAACCGGCATCAAGGTGATCGACCTGGTTTGCCCGTTCGCCAAGGGCGGCAAGGTGGGCCTGTTCGGTGGCGCCGGCGTGGGCAAGACCGTGAACATGATGGAGCTCATCAACAACATCGCCAAGGCGCACTCGGGCCTGTCCGTGTTCGCCGGCGTCGGTGAGCGCACCCGCGAAGGCAACGACTTCTATCACGAGATGGCCGATTCCGGCGTCGTGAACCTCGAGAACCTCGGCGAGTCGAAGGTCGCCATGGTCTACGGCCAGATGAACGAGCCCCCGGGCAACCGTCTGCGCGTGGCCCTGACCGGCCTGACCATCGCCGAGTCGTTCCGCGACGAGGGCCGCGACGTGCTGTTCTTCGTCGACAACATCTACCGCTACACGCTGGCCGGTACCGAAGTGTCGGCGCTGCTGGGCCGGATGCCTTCCGCCGTGGGCTACCAGCCGACGCTGGCCGAAGAAATGGGCCGTCTGCAAGAGCGGATCACGTCGACCAAAGTCGGCTCGATCACCTCGATCCAGGCCGTTTACGTGCCGGCCGACGACTTGACCGACCCGTCGCCMGCCACCACCTTCGCCCACCTGGACTCCACCGTGGTGCTGTCGCGCGACATCGCGTCGCTCGGTATCTACCCGGCCGTGGACCCGCTGGACTCGACCTCGCGCCAGCTCGACCCGCTGGTCGTTGGCGAAGAGCACTACAACGTGGCCCGCGCCGTGCAAGGCACGCTGCAGCGCTACAAGGAACTGCGCGACATCATCGCGATTCTGGGCATGGACGAACTGGCACCGGAAGACAAGCTGGCCGTGGCCCGCGCCCGGAAGATCCAGCGCTTCCTGTCGCAGCCCTTCCACGTGGCCGAAGTGTTCACCGGTTCGCCCGGCAAGTACGTGCCGCTGTCCGAGACGATCCGCGGCTTCAAGATGATCGTGAACGGCGAAGCCGACCACCTGCCGGAACAAGCGTTCTACATGGTGGGCGGCATCGATGAAGCTTTCGAAAAGGCCAAGAAGGTCGCTTAAGGAATCCCCATGGCAGGCACCATTCACGTCAACGTGGTCAGCGCCGAGGAGTCGATCTTCTCGGGCGAGGCCAAGTTCGTTGCTCTGCCCGGTGAAGCCGGCGAGCTCGGCATCTACCCGCGCCACACGCCGCTGATCACGCGCATCCGCCCCGGCGCGGTGCGCATCGAGACGGCCGACGGCGGCGAGGAATTCGTCTTCGTGGCCGGCGGCATTCTCGAAGTGCAACCGACCACCGTGACCGTGCTGTCCGACACCGCGATCCGCGGCAAGGACCTCGACGACGAGAAGGCCAACGCCGCCAAGGCCGCGGCCGAGGAAGCGCTCAAGACCGCCAAGACCGACATCGACATCGCGATGGCGCAGTCGGAGCTGGCGGTCATGGCCGCCCAGCTGGCCGCCCTGCGCAAGTACCGCCAAAAGAAGTAATAAGCTCGCCCCCAGGTTGGACTCACTTCGTGTAGTCCGCCTCGAGTCGCTGCCAGAGGCAGCGGCTCTTCGGAGCCGTCCAAGCCTGCGCAGGCAGGCTTGGAGCCGCGGCTCCTCAGCCCCCTACCGGGGGCAACACCAGCAGCCCGGCAAAGCCGGTTCTGCGGTGTTTCTGGAAAAGAAAGCCGCCTTCGGGCGGTTTTTGCGTTGTTGGGGTTCTTGATTGGGGGCTTTGGACTTTATTTGGCCGAAGTTAAGTCTTGTTCGGCTGAAGCGCCGCCCCTAGTATTCGCTTCGCCGCCGGTCGCACAGGCCTGCGGCATCGAAGAACAAGACGGAGACAAGCACTTGGCCCCCTGGAGCCGATTGACCGCGGACGAGATGCAGCTGCTGCAGACCACCTTCTGGTCGGCCGGCGGCTCTCGCCATGGCATGGCCGAGCAGCTCGGCTTCTCGAAGAGCAAGGCCAATGCGTTGATCGCCGGCCTGGTCGACCAGGGCCTTCTCGCCGAAGCCGGACTGCAGCGCTCCTCGGGCGGCCGGCGGCCCGAGAACCTCCAATTGCATGCCGGCCTCGGCGTGGTGGTGGGCATCGACATCGGCGCCACCAGCCTCGACGTCGCCGTGCTGGGCCCGAACCTCGCCGTGCTGGCCCACCACGCGGAAGCCGCCGACGTGCGCGAAGGCCCGGGCGTCGTTCTGGCCCGGGTGCGCGTGCTGGTGCGCGAGTTGCTGGCGCGGGCCGGCTTCGAAGCCCGCCAGGTGATCGGCATCGGCATCGGCGTGCCGGGACCGGTCAACTTCGAGATCGGTCAGCTGGTGAACCCGCCGCTGATGCCGGCCTGGGACAGCTTCTCGATCCGGGACTACCTGCGCGAGGACTACGCGGCGCCGGTGTTCGTCGACAACGACGTCAACCTGATGGCGCTCGGCGAGCTCTGGCGCCTCAGGCGCTCGCTCTCGAACTTCCTCGTCATCAAGGTCGGCACCGGCATCGGCTGCGGCATCGTCTGCCATGGCGAGGTGTATCGCGGTGCCGCCGGGTCTGCCGGCGACGTCGGCCACATCTGCGTCGACCAGGAAGGCCCGCGTTGCCATTGCGGCAACCTGGGCTGCGTCGAGGTCATGGCGGCCGGCCCGGCGATCACGCGGATGGCGTTGCAGGCTGCCGAGGCCGGCGAGAGCGCCGCGCTGGCGGAGTGCCTGCGCAGCAACGGCCGTATCGAGGCGATCGATGTCGGCGAGGCCAGCCGTGCGGGCGATGCCTCGGCCAACGCGATCGTTCAGCGCTCCGGCAGCCTGATCGGCCAGATGCTGGCATCGATCGTCAACTTCTTCAATCCGTCGCATGTGTTCATCGGCGGCGGCATCACCCGCATCGGGCCGCTGTTCCTGGCCGCCGTGCGGCAGAGCGTCTACCAGCGTTCGCTGGCGCTGTCGACGCGGCACCTGGAGATCCAGTACACGCCGTTGGGCGCGCAGGCCGGCCTGATCGGCGCCGGCGTGCTGGCGATGCACGAGACGCTGAAGGTGCGCGGAGTGGCGCCGTGAAAAACGCTGTTGCCGTCGAGTTCGACAGCGTGGTGAAGGCCTTCGGTCCGGTGCAGGTACTGCATGGCGTGAGCTTCTCGCTGGCACCCGGCCGTGTCTACGGCCTGCTCGGCGAGAACGGTGCCGGCAAGTCGACGCTGATGAAGATCCTCGCCGGCTACGAGTCGCTGACCGGCGGCACGCTCACGGTCAATGGCGAGCCGCGGCAGTTCACCAGCTCGCGCGATGCCGAGGCACTCGGCATCGTGCTGATCCACCAGGAGTTCAACCTGGCGGAAGACTTGAGCGTGGCCCAGAACATCTTTCTCGGCCACGAGAAGAAGAAGGGCTGGCTGCTCGACGACGCTGCAATGGAGCGCGATGCGGCGAGTGCGCTGGCGGAGGTTGGACTCGACATCGATCCGAGCACCAAGGTGCGCCGGCTGATCGTGGCCGAGAGGCAGCTGGTCGAGATCGCCAAGGCCATCTCGCGCCACGCGCGCCTCCTGATCATGGACGAGCCGACCGCGACCCTCACGCCCGGCGAGACCGAGCGCCTGTTCAAGCTGATCGCCCAGCTGCGCGCCGACGGCGTGACCATCGTCTACATCTCGCACAAGCTCGACGAGGTCGAGCAGGTCACCGACGAGGTGATCGTGATGCGCGATGGCCGTTTCGTCGCGAGAGCGATGACCTCCGACATCACGCGCCACCAGATGGCGAACCTGATGGTCGGGCGCGAGCTGGCCGATCTCTATCCGCCGCGCGACGTGGTGGTCACGGCGGCCGCACCGGCGATGCGCGTGCGCGACTTCGTCGTGCCCGGGTGGGCGCAGAACGCGAGCTTCGAAGTGCGTCCGGGCGAGATCCTGGGCTTTGCCGGCCTCGTCGGCGCCGGGCGCACCGAGCTGTTCGAAGGTCTGCTGGGCCTGCGCCCCGCCACGGGCACGGTCGAGATCGAAGGCCAGGCGCTCGCTTTTCGCAATCCGCGCGATGCCGCCAGGCATGGACTGACCTACTTGAGCGAGGACCGCAAGGGCAAGGGCCTGCACGTCAACCTCGGCCTGCGCCAGAACCTGACGCTGATGGCGCTCGAACGCTATGCGCGGCCCTGGCTGAAACCCGAGGCCGAACGCAGCGCGCTGGCCGAGGCCGTGAAGGACTACGGCATCCGCACCGGCGACCTCGATGCCCGGGCCTCCTCGCTGTCGGGCGGCAACCAGCAGAAGCTGGCGCTGGCCAAGGTGCTGCAGCCGCGGCCCAAGGTGGTGGTGCTCGACGAGCCGACGCGCGGCGTCGATGTCGGCGCCAAGCGCGACATCTACTTCCTGATCCAGCGACTGGCCCGCCAGGGGCTGGCCGTGATCGTCGTGTCCTCCGAGCTGATGGAGCTGATCGGACTGTGCCACCGGGTCGCGGTGATGCGCGCGGGCCGATTGGTTGCGACGCTCGACGCCCAAGATCTCACCGAAGAGGAGCTCATCGCTCATGCCACCGGAACAAAATAGGCTCCCCCCCGTTGCTTGCTCACTTCGTGTAGCCGCCTCCCCCCTTCAGGGGGCAACACCAGCGGCCCGGCAGAGCCGGTTCCGCGGTGTTCCACGAACGGGCTTCGCTGCGCTTGCCGCGGTGTGCTGAGGACCCGGCATGGCTTCCTCCTCCGAATCCACGKCAGCACACCGCGCTGAGACACGACCGCGCTGGACCGAGCGTCTGCACGGCTTGGGCCCGGTCATCGGCCTGGTGCTGCTGTGCATCGCCGGCACCTTGCTGAACGGCGATTTCGCCACGCTCGACAACGCGATGAACGTGCTCACGCGCACCGCCTTCATCGGCATCATCGCGGTCGGCATGTGCTTCGTGATCATCTCGGGCGGCATCGACCTGTCGGTCGGCTCGATGGCCGCGCTGATTGCGGGCTGCGTGATCATGTTCATCAATGCGATGGGCCCGGCGCTCGGCTCGCCGCTGCTCGCGGTGGTGCTCGGCGCGGTGCTGGCCGTGGTGCTCGGCGCCGCCTTCGGCCTGGCGCACGGGCTCTTGATCACCAAGGGGCGCATCGAGCCCTTCATCGTGACACTCGGCACGCTGGGTATCTTCCGCGCCTACCTGACCTACTTCGCCGACGGCGGCGCGCTGACGCTCGACAACGAGCTGTCGGACCTCTATGCGCCGGTGTACTACGCGAGCCTCGCGGGCATCCCGGTGCCGGTGTGGGTGTTCTTCGTCGTCGCCGTGATCGGCGGCCTGATCCTCAACCGCACCGCCTACGGGCGCTATGTGCAGGCGATCGGCTCGAACGAGCAGGTGGCGCGCTATGCGGCGGTCGGCGTCGACAACGTCAAGATCATGACCTACGTGCTGCTCGGCGTCTGCGTCGGCATCGCGACCCTGCTGTACGTGCCGCGGCTCGGCTCGGCCTCGCCCACCACCGGCCTGCTGTGGGAGCTGGAGGCGATCGCCGCGGTGATCGTCGGCGGCACCGCCTTGAAGGGCGGCGCCGGCAGCATCACCGGCACCGTGATCGGCGCGATCCTGCTTTCGGTCATCAGCAACATCCTGAACCTCACCAGCATCATCAGCGTGTACCTCAACGCCGCGGTGCAGGGCATCGTGATCATCGTCGTGGCCTTCCTGCAGCGCGGCAAGCGCTAGGCCGCCGCCAACGTTCATTTCCCGTCCGTCCCACTTCGTTCACAACAGGAGACAAGCAGCATGACACCACTCACTCGACGCCTGGCGCTGAGCGCCCTTGCCGCCGCGAGCATCGCGGCCTTCCCGGCGCTGGCAGCCGCCGAGACGGTCAACCTCGGCGTCTCGATCCCGGCCGCGACGCACAGCTTCATGGGCGGCATCAACTACTGGGCCAACCAGGCCAAGAAGGACCTCGAGAAAGAGCACAAGGACCTGAAGATCACCATCAAGACCGCGGCCAACGCGCCCGAGCAGGCCAACCAGCTGCAGGACCTGTCGACCGTGAGCAAGATCAACGCGCTGGTCGTGTTTCCGTTCGAGTCGGCCGCGCTGACCAAGCCGGTGGCCCAGGTCAAGGCCAAGGGCACCTATGTCACGGTGGTCGACCGCGGCCTGACCGACACCAGCGCGCAGGACGCCTACGTGGCCGGCGACAACACCGCCTTCGGCAAGATTCCCGCTGAATACATTGCCAAGAAGCTCAACGGAAAGGGCAATGTGGTGGCGTTGCGCGGCATCGCCACCACGCTGGACAACGAGCGCATGGATGCCTTCAACAGCGTGCTCAAGGACTACCCGGGCATCACGCTGCTCGACGCCAAATACGCCAACTGGAACCGCGACGACGCCTTCAAGGTCACGCAGGACTACCTGACGCGCTTCAAGAAGATCGACGCCATCTGGGCCGCCGACGACGACATGGCGGTGGGCGTGCTGAAGGCCATCGAGCAGGCCAAGCGCGACGACATCCTGGTGGTGTTCGGTGGCGCCGGCGCCAAGGGAATGGTCAAGACCATCATGGACGGCAAGGATCCGCGGATCCAGGCCGACGTGAGCTACTCGCCGAAGTTCATCTACGACGCGATCAAGCTCACGGCCGAAGCCCGGCTGAAGGGCGAGAAGCTGCCGGCGACGACGATCATTCCTTCGGTGCTGATCACCAAGGACAACGCGAAGAGCTTCTACCACCCGGACTCGCCTTTCTGATTGTTGCTCGCCCCCAGGTTGCCCGGCACTTCGTGTCCGGGCGCCCACCCCCCTACCGGGGGCAACACCAGCGGCCCGGCAAAGCCGGTTCCTCGGTGGCACTGTTACTCGCCCCCAGGTTGGCTCACTGCGTGTAGCCGCCCACCCCCTACCGGGGGCAACACCAGAGGCCCGGCAAAGCCGGTTCCTCGGTGTTTCACCAAGGGCGCGCTTCGCGGCGCTTGAATTTCCATGAATCACGACATTGCTCAACGGAAACTGCGCTACGCCATGGTCGGCGGCGGTCGCGATGCCTTCATCGGCGCGGTGCACCGCAAGGCGATCGCGCTCGACGGGCAGATCGAGCTGGTCGCCGGCGCGCTGTCGTCGAGCCCCGAGAAAGCCAGGGCCTCGGGGCGCGAGCTGTTCCTGGCCGAGGACCGCAATCATGGCGACTGGCAAAGCCTGCTCGCCGATGAGCTGAAGCGGCCCGCCGGGGAGCGCATCGACTTCGTGTCGATCGTGACGCCGAACCACGTCCACTTTCCGGTGGCTCAAGCCTTCGTCGAGGCCGGCTTCCATGTGGTCTGCGACAAGCCGCTGGTGCACACGCGCGTGCAGGCCGACGCGCTGGTCGCGGCGGTGGCACGGCAGGGCACGGTGTTCGGCGTCACCTACAACTACACCGGCTACCCGATGGTCCGGCAGGCGCGCGAGATGGTCCGCGCGGGCCAGCTCGGCGAGATCCGCAAGGTGGTCGTCGAATACAACCAGGGCTGGCTCGCGACGCGTCTCGAAGGCGAAGGCAACAAGCAGGCCGCGTGGCGCAGCGACCCGGCGAAGAGCGGTGCCGCGGGGGCGATCGGCGACATCGGCTCGCATGCCGAGAACCTGGTCGCGACCGTGACGGGCCTTCAGATCGAAAGCCTCTGCGCCGACCTGAGTTCGCTGGTGCCCGGGCGGCCGCTCGACGATGACGGCAGCCTGCTGCTGCGCTTCGCCGGCGGTGCGCGCGGCGTGCTGATCGCATCGCAGATCAACACCGGGCTCGAGAACGACCTGCGGCTGCGGGTCTCCGGCACGATCGGCACGCTGATCTGGCGGCAGGAACAGCCGAGCGAACTGACGCACCTGCCGCACGACGGGCCGAAGCGCATCCTCACGCGCGGCTCGCCCTGGTTGTGCGAAGCGGCGCAGCGCGCGAGCCGGCTGCCGAGCGGGCATCCGGAAGGCTTCATCGAGGCCTTCGCCAATGTCTACGGCGGGGTGGCGGCGGACATCCGGGCGCGGCTCGCGGGCCAGGCCGCGGATCCGCTTGCGGCTGACTATCCGCGCGTGGAAGACGGCGCACGCGGCATGCGCTTCATCGAGCGCACGGTGGCCTCGGCGGCCAGCGAACTGAAGTGGACGCCCTGGTGAAGCGGGCACTGGGGTCGTAGGCCGCGGCTCACGGCGCGTCGCGCCCGATCAGCGAGGGCATCTCGGGCTACAGCACCACCGGCGCATCCGGCAGCTCGTTGCGATCCGCCTGCCCTTCCGCCAGCGGAAAGTGCTCGACCAGCAGCGCCGACACCTCTTCCAGCGCCTGGGTCAGCCCGTCCTCGAAGCGCCCCTCGCGGAAAGCGGAGCCCATGCGCTGGGCCATCGCTGCCCACTGCGCGTCGTCGACGCGGGCATCGATGCCGCGGTCGGCGACGATCTCGATCGCGTGCTCGGCCAGCAGCAGGTAGATCAGCACGCCGTTGTTGTGCTCGGTGTCCCAGACCCTCAGCTTGCCGAACAGCATGATCGCGCGCTCGCGCGCCGGCGCACCGCGCCACAGGTAGGACAGCGGCAGCCCGGCCTCGACGCAGATGCGGACCTCGCCGCTGTGGCGCCGCTCGCTGGCGGCGACGCGGCGCGTGAGCCGGTCCAGCACCTCGGCCGGCAAGGCGCGGCGAACATCGGCCTCGTCGGTCCAGCGGTGGCGCCAGATGCGGCCCAGTCGGGCGAACAGCGAAGCGGAGGAAGATGAAGGAGATGCCATGGCTACCAGTCTCCCGAAGCGCCGCCGCCGCCGAAGTCGCCTCCGCCACCCGAGCTGAAGCCACCGCCCCCGCCCGAAGACGATCCGCCGCCCCAGCCGCCGCCACCGCCCAAGCCGCCGCCAAAGCCGCCACCGCCCCGCCGCCCGATCGACGGCCCGGCGCCGAGAGCGGTCGACAGCAGCGTGAAGAGCAGGGCGCCCAGCGCCGCCAGCACCGCGATCACGAGGCTCGATGTCAGCACCATCACCACCACGCCGGTCAGCCCGCCGAGCGCCAGCGAGCCCGGGACCTTGCCGAGGATGCGGCGCGCGATCGGCCCGCCCACCAGCACGACGGCGAACAGGAAGATGCCGAGGTCCTGCCAGTTGAAGCCGCTGCCGGAAGCGCGGCCGTCGCCGAAGTCGCCGCCGCGCGCATCGACCTCCGGCAGGGCCTCGCCGTTGACGCGGGCGATCAGCTGGTCGGCCGCGGCATCGAGTCCGCCGGCGAAGTCGTTCTGGCGAAAGCGCGGCTTCATCGCCTCGTCGATGATGTGCGCCGCGGCCAGGTCGGGCACCGCGCCTTCGAGCGCCTTGGCGACCTCGATGCGCATCTTGCGGTCGTCCTTGGCGACCACCACCAGGATGCCGTCGCCGACCGCCTTGCGGCCGATCTTCCAGGCGTTGCCGACCCGGTTGGCATAGCTCGCGATGTCCTCGGGCTGCGT
Source organism: Variovorax sp. P1_H2 (assembly GCF_056405295.1). NCBI lineage: Bacteria > Pseudomonadati > Pseudomonadota > Betaproteobacteria > Burkholderiales > Comamonadaceae > Variovorax > Variovorax sp. P1_H2. Next base: position 48,676 of record NZ_JBFUCJ010000009.1, read on the forward strand.
GGTCTTGACCATCAGCATGACGATCTGCGAGCCCTTCTTCTGCTCGAAGGCCTGCAGCTTGGCGTCGAGCGCGCTGCGTTGCGCGGCGCTCAGCGTGCCGGTCTGGTCGATCACGCGGGCGTCGAGCGCGGGCACCGGCAGCAGGCCCTGTGCCTGCGCGCCGACCAGCGCCGCCGCCATCAGGAGGAGGGCCGTCAGCGCCTGCCGGATGCGGGCCGCCGTCATCGCGTGCTGCCGCCCGCTACTTCTTCGGAGCGCTGAAATCGACCGTCGGCGGCGTCGAGATCTGGGCTTCGTTCTGGACCGAGAAATTGGCCTTGGGCGGGTAGCCCATCACCTTGGCCGTCAGGTTGGTCGGGAAGCTGCGGGCCAGCACGTTGTACTCCTGCACCGTCTGGATATAGCGGTTGCGCGCCACCGTGATGCGGTTCTCGGTGCCCTCCAGCGTCACGCGCAGGTCGCGGAAGGCCTGGTTGGCCTTCAGATTGGGATACTGCTCCGACACCGCCATCAGCCGCGACAGCGCGCTCGAGAGCTCGCCCTGCGCCTGCTGGAACTTGTTGAAGGCCTCGGGATTGTTGAGCGTCTCGGGCGTGACCTGGATCGAGGTCGCCTTGGCGCGCGCCTCGATCACCTTGGTCAGCGTCTCCTGCTCGAAGTTGGCTTCGCCCTTGACCGTGGCGACGATGTTGGGCACCAGGTCGGCGCGCCGCTGGTACTGGTTGAGCACCTCGCTCCAGGCCGACTTGCTGGCCTCGTCGAGACGCTGGAAGTCGTTGTAGCCGCAGCCCGCGAGCGACAGCGTCGCGACGATGATCAGTAGCCAGCGTTTCAACATGTCCGAATCCTCTCTGTGCGAAGTCGGCAAAGGTAGCATAGAAGGATGGCGCCAGACCCCCTCCAGGCCCTGCAGGCCGCGAACCGCCGGCCCCTCGACGGCAGCCCCTCGAAGGGCACGCTGCTGATCGCCGGCGCCACCGGCGCCCTGGGCCACGAGCTGGTACGGCGGCTCGCCGGCCGCCATCGCTACGACCACACCCTGGTACTCGCGCGCGAGCCGATCCGTGACGGCCTGCCGGGCGTCGAGACCGTGCAGGTGCCGGCCTTGCCGATCGCGCAATGGCGGTCCGTGGCGGCCCACACCGCCCTCGTGCTGTTCGAGCCGCCGCGGCTTTTCTATGATCGCGAGCGGGCGCTGTGGACGCCCGAGCCGGCGCAGCTGCCGGCGCTGGCGGCCTGGCTGCGAACCTGCGGCGTCCGGACGCTGGCCGTGGTGCTGCCGCACGACCAGGGGCGCCTGCCCGAGGCGCTGAAGCACGGCCTGGCCAGCCTCGACGAGCAGGCGGTGGTGGCGCTGGGCTTCGAGCGCGTGCTGCTGGTGCGCTCGGCGCAGAAGCCGGCGGCCGTGCGCTACTCCAGCGTGGGCGAGCGGCTGGCAGCCTGGATGCTGTCGATCGCCCGTTTCATGGTGCCGGCCAGTGAGCAGCCGGCGCGGGCGTCGAAGGTGGCCGAGCTGGTCGATGTCGCCCTGGCGCTGGCGCCGCCCGGCGTCCACGTGGCCGCTCCCGAACTGGTCTGGCGCGCGACCCAGGGCGAGCTGCGGGCCGTCGTGCAGGGCTGGGTGGCCGCGCCCCCCTGAGCCGACACGCGACCGAGGCAAAATCACCAACTCCGGCAGCACCCTCCATGTCCACCAAAGCCAAACTCCGCGCCAGCGCCATCGGCGGCACCGCTGACGACGTCGAAGCCGCCTTCTACGAAGCCCTCCAGCGCGGCGACGTCGATGCCCTGATGGACTGCTGGGCCGACGAGGAAGAAGTGTTCTGCGTCCACCCCGGCGGGCCGCGGCTGGTCGGGGCCGAGGCGATCCGCGCCGCCTTCGAGCACATGTTCGGCAACGGCGCCATCCAGGCCACGCCGGCGCGGGTGCGCAAGGTCGAGTCGCTCGCCAGCGCGGTGCACAACGTGCTGGAGCGCATCGAGGTGCTGACCGCCGAGGGGCCGCGCCACGCCTTCGTGCTCGCCACCAACGTCTATCACCGCACCGCGCAGGGCTGGCGCATGGTCGCGCACCATGCCAGCCCCGGCAGTGCCCACGAACCCGGCGACGCCGTCGAGGCGCCGCAGACGCTGCACTGAGCCATGCAATACTGAGCCATGCAATACGTCGCGCCACGCTGGCTGCCGGGCGGCAATCTACAGACCATCTGGCCGGCGCTGGTTGCGCGGCGCGCCGAGGCGGCCCTGCCCGGTTACCGGCGCGAACGCTGGACCACGCCCGACAGCGATTTCATCGATATCGACTTCCTGGATGCCGCGGTGGCCGGCCCGAAGCCGATGCTGGTGCTGTTCCATGGCCTCGAAGGCTCGTCGCGCAGCCATTACGCGGAAGCCTTCGCGGCCTTCGCGCACGCCCGCGGCTGGGACTACGCGGTGCCGCATTTCCGCGGCTGCAGCGGCGAGCTCAACCTGGCGCCGCGGGCCTACCACTCGGGCGACTTCGAGGAGATCGGCTGGATCCTGGCCCGGCTGCGCGCGCGGCGGCACCCGGCGCAGCCGCTGCTGGCGGCCGGCGTCTCGCTCGGCGGCAATGCGCTGATGCGCTGGGCCGAGGAGGCCGGGGGCGAGGCCTCGAAGCTGGCGAACGCGGTGGCCTCGATTTCCGCCCCGCTGGACCTGGCGGCCGGCGGCGCCGCGATCGGCCGCGGCTTCAACCGGCTGGTCTACACGCGGATGTTCCTGTCGACCATGAAGCCCAAGGCGCTGGCCAAGCTGGCCCAGTATCCGGGCCTGTTCGACCGCGACGAGCTGCTCGCGGCCCGCGACCTCTACGCCTTCGACAACGTCTTCACCGCGCCGCTGCACGGTTTTCGCAGTACCGACGACTACTGGTCGCGCGGCTCGGCCAAGCCGCACCTGCACCGAGTCCGGATCCCGGCCCTGGTGGTGAATGCCGTCAACGACCCCTTCGTGCCGGCCGCCAGCCTGCCGCGCCAGGACGAAGTCGGCCGCCACGTCACGCTCTGGCAGCCCGCCCATGGCGGCCATGTCGGCTTCCCGCTGGGACCGCCCCCGGGCCACGTCCGCGCCATGCCCGAGCGCGTGGTCGACTGGCTCAAAGACCACCTCTGACCCGCGAGAGCAGAATCCCTTCATGGATGACATCGTCAAACAGGCCCTGGCCAAGTGGCCGAACGTGCCCCATTGCTACGGCTGGCTCGGACTCGATGCCCGCGGCAACTGGTTCATGCGCGACGACCGCACGCAGGCCATGGGGCCGTTCACRCAGGCCAGGGGCTCGCAGCTGCGGCACKAAAAGCTGATCGATTTCATCCAGCGCAACTACGAGCATGACGAGAAGGGCCAGTGGTTCTTCCAGAACGGGCCGCAACGGGTCTATGTCGAACTCGAAGCCGCTCCCTGGATCTGGCGCATCGCGGAAGACCTGTCGGTCAGTTCCCACGCCGGGTTGCCGATCGAGCCCACCGCCTGCCTGCTCGACGGCGAGGGCAAGCTCTACCTGGTGGCGGACATCGGGCTCGGCCTGGTCCACACGCAGGACGTCGGGCTGGCGGCCGAGGCGGTCGAGCAGGGGCGCTGGGTGCCCGAGGACGTCCGCGCCGAGGACCTTCCGGCCCGCTTCGGCTTCGTGCCGAGCCCGGCGGCGAGCCAGCCGGCGCCCCCCGCGCCACCGTCACGACCATGAAAAAAGCCCGCGTCGCGCGGGCTTTTTTCGGGGGGCGAATCGCTTACTTGCCGGCTGCCACCGCGGGGGCTGCCGCATCGGCGGCGGCGCCTTCGGCTGCCGCCGGCCGGTCGGGCACCGGGAAGGTGGCGCCGCCCGAATTCGCCATGTAGACCACGGCGCGGCCGATCTCGAGGTCGTCGAAGTCGCCGCCGCCCTGGGCCGGCATCGCGCCCTTGCCCTTGAGCGCATGCTCCACCAGCGTGGCATAGCCCTGGCCGATGCGGGGGCCCCAGGCCGCGGCATCGCCGTAGTGCGGCGCGCCCGGGATGCCCGGGGCGCCGTGGCAGGTCACGCACTGGGCCTTGAACACGGCCTCGCCGGTGGCCAGCGCCCGGTTGGCATCGCGGATCTCGATGCTGCCGACCTTCTTGAGGCGCTCGGCGACTTCGCGGTCACGGGTGTCCTTCGAAACGCCGTAGAGCGACATGCCTTCGCCCTCCGCCGATCCCGAGGGATGGGTGCCCGACACCACGAACGACACCAGGCCGACGATGATCAGGATGGGAGCGATGAAAGAGAAAAAGACCGCGAGCAGCAACTGCCTCGGATTCTTGATCGGGCCGGTGTGGGCTTCTTCTGTGGCCTGGTAGTGCGGGTCGTCGCTCATTGCGTCCTCAGTATCGGGGGCTCGGTGGGGCTTTTCGAATCAACCGCGGATTATAGAGAGCCCCTCGGGCCCGGCCGTCCGGGAACGGCCGGGGCCCGACCCAGGGTCACTTGGTGGCCCAGCCGCCGCCCAGCGTCTTGTACAGCGTGACCTGGTTCTGCAGTCGCGCCTGGCGGACCTGCGCGGTCGCAAGCTGCGAGGTGTACAGCGAACGCTGGGCATCCAGCAGGTCGAGCCCGCTGGCGACGCCGCCGCGATAGCGCATGTCCGACAGTTGGAAACGCGTTTCCTCGGCCTTGGCCTGGGCCACCAGTGCGCGCAGCTCCTCGTCGTAGGTCGCGCGGCCCGCGAGCGCGTCGGCGACCTCGCGGAAGGCCGACTGGATCGACTTCTCGTACTGCGCCACCGCGATCTTCTGGCTCGCGCGCGCCGAGTCCAGGTTGGCCTGGTTGCGTCCGGCATCGAAGATCGGCAGCGTGATCTGAGGCGCGAAGGCCCRGGCCTTCGAACCGCTGTCGAACAGGCCCGAGAATTCCGAGCTCGTCGTGCCGATCGAGGTGGTCAGCGTCACGCGCGGGAAGAAGGCGGCGCGCGCGGCACCGATGTTGGCATTGGCCGCGATCAGCTGCTGCTCGGCGGCGCGGATGTCGGGCCGCTCGGTCAGCAGGCCGGAGGGCAGGCCGGCCGGCACCTCCGGCATCGGCGCCAGCGCCTGCAGTCCCTTGTCGCCGCCGGCGACGGTCTCCGGCGGCACCGGCGCACCGAGCAGCAGCGCCAGCGCATTCTCGTCCTGCATCCGCAGCCGCTGCTGCTGCGCGTAGGAGGCGCGTGCGGTTTCGGCCTGCGCCTCGGCGAAGCGGTAGTCGATCTCGGACGCCACGCCGTTGTCGAAGCGCAGCTTGGTGAGCTTGAGCGAGTCGTCGCGCGTGACCATGGTGCGGCGCGTGATCTCCAGCGCCTCGTCGTCGCCGAGCACTGCCAGCCAGCCGTTGGCCACGGCGGCGATCAGGCTGATCTGGGTCGACTTGCGGGCTTCCTCGGTGGCCAGGTACTGGGCCAGCGCGGCGTCCTTCAAGCTCGCCACGCGGCCGAAGAAGTCGAGCTCCCAGGCCGTCACGCCCAGGCCGACCGAATAGCTGGAGCTCACGCCGTCGCCGAGCAGAGACGGGCGTTGGCGGGTGCCGCTGGCACTGGCATTGAGGGTCGGGTACAGCGCCGAGCGGGTGATCTGGAACTGGGCCCGCGCCACCTCGATGTTGAGGATCGCCACCTGCAGGTCGCGGTTGTTCGTGAGCGAGAGGCCGATCAGCTTCTGCAGCCGCGGGTCGGTGAAGTAGTCCTGCCAGGCCACGGTGGCGGCCGGCAGCTCCCCGGGCGCGGAGGGCGCTGCCGCCGCGTTGGGGAAGGCGGCCGGCACCGGCGGCGCCGGGCGCTCGTAGGTCGGGATCAGCGAGCAGCCTGCCAGCATCAGTGCGGCGGCGCCTGCCAGGGCGGTGGTGATGAAACGCTTAGTCATGCTTTTCTTCCTCGATGCCGGCGGCCTGCGCATGGCGCTTGTCGGCCTCGTGCTGGCGAGCGCTGCCCTTGAAGAATCCGCGGACGATGACGAAGAACACCGGCACGAAGATCACCGCGAGGGTCGTGCCCGTGACCATGCCGCCGAGCACGCCGGTGCCGATCGCGCGCTGGCTCGCCGAGCCCGCGCCGGAGGCGAACACCAGCGGCATCACGCCCAGCCCGAAGGCCAGCGAGGTCATCACGATCGGCCGGAACCGCAGGTGCGCGGCGGCGAGCGCGGATTCGACCACCCCCTTGCCCTGCGCCTGCAGATCCTTCGCGAATTCGATGATCAGGATCGCGTTCTTGGCCGACAAGCCGATGATCGTGATCAGCCCGACCTGGAAGTAGACGTCGTTGGAGTAGGCCCGCAGCATCGTCGCCAGCAGCACCCCCAGCACGCCGAGCGGCACCACCAGGATCACCGACAGCGGGATCGACCAGCTTTCGTACAACGCGGCCAGGCACAGGAACACCGCCAGGATCGCGAAGCCGTACAGGATGATGGCCTGCGAGCCGGCGAGCTTTTCTTCCCGCGACTGGCCGGTCCATTCGTAGCCGAAGCCGGTCGGCAGCTGCGCCGCCAGCCGTTCCATCTCGGCCATCGCGGCGCCCGTGCTGTAGCCCGGCGCTGCGCTGGCGCTGATGCGAATCGCGGGGTAGCCGTTGTAGCGCACCGTCTGCTGGGCGCCGGTGATCCAGCGCGTGCTGGCGAAGGCCGACAGCGGCACCGGCTTGCCCTGCGCATTGGCCGCATTCAGCTTGAGCAGGTCTTCGGGCTGCATCCGCGCCGGCGCGTCGGCCTGCACCACCACGCGCTGCAGGCGGCCCTGGTTCGGGAAGTCGTTGACGTAGCTCGAGCCGAGCGCGGTCGACAGTGTCGCGTTGATCGCATCGAAGGTCACGCCCAGCGCATTCGCCTTGTCGCGGTCGATGTCGATCTGCAACTGCGGCGCGTCTTCGAGGCCGTCGGGCCGCGTCTGCGTCAGGATCTTGCTCTGCGACGCCATGCCCAGCAGCTGGTTGCGTGCGTTGACCAGCGCCTCGTGGCCCGCACCGGAGCGGTCCTGCAGGCGGAACGTGATGCCGCTGGCATTGCCCAGTTCGGGAATCGGCGGCGGGCTCAGCGGATAGATGAAGGCATCGCGAACGCTCGACAGCGCACCGAAGGCGCGGCCCGCCAGCGCGTCGGCCGTCTCGCCGGGGCCCTTGCGCTCGTGCCAGTCCTTCAGCGTCACGAAGGCAAGGCCCGCGTTCTGGCCCTGGCCCGAGAAGCTGAAGCCCATCACGCCCACCATGCTCTGCACCTCGGGCTGCTTGAGGATGAAGCCCTCGACCTGCTTCATCACGTCGAGCGTGCGCTCCTGGGTCGCGCCCGGCGGCAGCTGCACGTTGACGATGATGTTGCCCTGGTCTTCCTGCGGCAGGAAGGAGGTCGGAACCCGCAGGTAGGTGAACACCACGGCGCCGATGATCGCCGCGTAGATCACCATGTAGCGCAAGGCGCGGCGCAGGATGCGCGAGACCAGGCCCTCGTAGCCCTTGGCGGTGCGCGTGAAGCCGCGGTTGAACCAGCCGAAGAAGCCGGTCTTGGCATGGTGGTGGCCGGCTTCCACCGGCTTCAGCAGCGCCGCGCACAGCGCCGGCGTCAGGGACAGCGCCATGAAGGCCGAGAAGCTGATCGACGCCACCATCACCGCCGAGAACTGGCGGTAGATGTTGCCGGTCGAGCCGGCAAAGAAGGCCAGCGGCACGAACACCGAGATCAGCACCACGGTGACGCCGATGATGGCGCCCGAGATCTGCCGCATCGCCTTGCGCGTGGCCTCCAGTGGCGGAAGCCCTTCCTCGCTCATGATGCGCTCGACGTTCTCGACCACCACGATGGCGTCGTCCACCACGATGCCGATCACCAGCACCATGCCGAACATGGTCAGCACGTTGATCGAGAAGCCCAGCGCCAGCAGCACCGCGAAGGTTCCCAGCAGCGAGATCGGCACCACGATGGTCGGGATGATGGTGTAGCGCCAGTTCTGCAGGAACAGGAACATGACCAGGAACACCAGCACCACGGCTTCGACCAGGGTCTCGGCCACTTGCGAGATCGAGATCTTGACGAAGCGCGAGCTGTCGTACGGAATCTCCCACTTCACGCCCTGCGGGAAGAAGTGCGAGAGCTCCTCCATCTTGGTGCGGATCAGCCTGGCCGATTCGAGCGCGTTGCCGTTGGGCGCCAGCTGGACGCCGATACCGACCGCCGGCTCGCCGTTCAGGCGCGCCGAGGTCGCGTAGGCCTGGCCGCCGAGCTCGACGCGGGCGACGTCGCGCAGCCRCACCGCCGAGCCGTCGGTGTTGGCGCGCAGCACGATGTTGCGGAACTGCTCGACGTTGGTGAGCTGGCCGTTGACCACCACCGTGGCCGCGATCGCCTGGCCGGTCACGTTCGGCAGGTCGCCGATCGTGCCCGAGGCCACTTGCGCGTTCTGTCCCTTGATGGCGTTGGTGACGTCGCTCGACGACAGGTTGAAGCCCTGCAGCTTGGCCGGATCGATCCAGACCCGCATCGAACGCTCGGTGCCGAACAGCTGCGCCTGGCCGATGCCCTTGACGCGCTGCAGCTCGGGCACCACGTTGCGCGCGGCATAGTCGCCCAGCGCGATCGGATCGTAGGCCGGGTTGTCGGACGACAGAATCGTGAACAGCAGGAAGTTGGTGCGCGACTTGTCGACCCGCACCCCTTGCTGCGTCACGGCCGCGGGCAGCCGCGGCGTGGCACGCGAGAGCCGGTTCTGGACGTCCACCTGCGCCAGGTCGGCGTCGGTGCCGGGCGCGAAGCTGATCGTGATCGAGCCGGTGCCGTCGGCCTGGGCCACCGACTCCATGTAGATCATGCCGGGCGAGCCGTTCATCTCGCGCTCGATGACCGCCAGCACGCTGTCCTCGAGCGTCTGCGCGGACGCGCCCGGGTAGGCGGCGTTGATGACGATGGCCGGCGGAGCCACCGGCGGGTACTGGGCGATCGGCAACTGCGTGATCGCCACGCCGCCCACCACGAGGATGAACAGGGCGATCACCCAGGCGAAGATCGGACGGTCGATGAAGAACTTGGCCATGCGGGCGGGCTCCTTACTTCGCGGCCGCAGCAGGGGCGGCCGCAGCGGAGGCGGCCGGTGCCGGGGCGGCGGCGCCCTTCGGACCGGTCCATGGAACGGCCTTCACGGGCGTGCCGGGCGGCATCATCTGCAGCCTCTGGAAGCCGTCGACCATCACCTGCTCGCCGGCCTTCAGCCCGTCGAGCACCACCCACTGGTTGTTCTGGGCGGCGCTGATCTTCACCGTGCGCTTGCTCAGCTTGCCGTCGGCGCCCACCACCGTCAGCGTGTCGCCCTGCTGGGTGCGGGTCACGGCCTGCTGCGGTACCGTGATGGCGTCGACGGCCTGCGCCTGCTCGAGGCGTACGCGCACGTACAGGCCCGGCAGCAGGTCGCCCTTCGGGTTCGGCACCTCGGCGCGCAGCGTGATCTGGCCCGTGGTCTGGTCGACCGTCAGGTCCGAGAACAGCAGCCGGCCAGGCAGCGGGTACTCGCTGCCGTCCTCGAGCGCGATGCGCACGCTGGCCGCCTCGCCGCCCTGGGCGTGCTTGAACTGGCCGTCCTGCAGCGCGCGACGCAGCCGCAGCACCTCGGTGGCCGACTGCGTGAAGTTGACGTACAGCGGGTTGATCTGCTGGATCACGGCCAGCGCCGTGGCGTCGCCGCCCTGGCCCACCAGTGCGCCCTCGGTCACCAGCGAGCGGCCGATGCGGCCCGAGATCGGCGCCGTCACGGTCGCGTAGCCCAGGTTGATCCTGGCGGTCTGCACGGCGGCGCGGCCGACCGCGATGTCGGCCTCGGCGGTCTTTGCCGCCGCCACCGCGTTCAGGTATTCCTGCTTGCTGACCGCATTGGCCTCGACCAGGGGCTTGTAGCGCTCGGCCAGGGCACGGGCCTGCACCGCGTTGGCCTCGGCGCGCGCCAGGCTGGCCTCGGCGCTCTGCGCGGCGGCGGCGTAGGGGGCGGGGTCGATGCGGAACAGCACCTGGCCGGCCTTGACGTCGCTGCCTTCCTGGAACACGCGCTGCATCAGGATGCCCGCGGCGCGTGCACGCACCTCGGCCACGCGGGTGGATTCGAGCCGGCCCGGCAACTCGGTCACCAGGCCGACGTTGGTCGGCGTCGCGACCACCACGCCGACCTCGGGCGCGGGATGGCCGCCGCCGTCGGCCTTCTGGGCCTCGCCCTTGCCGCAGGCGCTCAGTGCGAGCAGCATGACAGTGGCGGCGGCAACGGCCGCGAGGCGTGGGGGGATCAGCGAACGGCGCGAGACATGCAAGTCGGGCATGTGATTCCTTTGAAGGGAGGACAGAAGACGTTTGGCGCGCGGGTGCCTAAAGCATCGCGGCGATCTTGACTATCGGCAAAAGGCCTCTATCTTACATACATTCATGAATGTATAGTGGCGACCTTGCCCGGCCGATGGATTTTATGAACGGAGTGTGAAAGTGGTCAGACGCACCAAGGAAGAGGCGCAGGAGACGCGCAACCGCCTGCTCGATGCGGCGGAGGTGCTGTTTCAGGCCCAGGGTGTGTCACAGACCAGCCTGCAGCAAATTGCGCACCAGGCCGGCGCGACCCGGGGCGCGATCTACTGGCACTTCAAGGACAAGGCTGCGCTCTTCAACGCCATGATGGACCGCGTCACGCTGCCGCTGGAGGCCGAGGTGGCCAGGGCGTCCGCGGGCGGGGGCGCCGAGGCCATGGACGAGCTCGAGCACCAGATGGTGGAGGCGCTCAAGCTCATGACGACCGACATGCAGGTGCGCCGCGTGTTCGACATCGCCACCCACAAGGTCGAATACACCCACGACATGGAATCGGTGCAGCAGCGCCACCTGACGGCGCGCAATGCCTGCGTGATCGAGTTCGAGAAAGCGATGGTGGCGGATGTCCGCCGCACCCGCAGGCGCCTGCCCATCCCGGCACCGGCGGCGGCTCAGGGGCTGCATGCGCTGATCAGCGGGCTGATCCAGAACTGGCTGCTGGACCCGGCCGCGTTCGACCTCGTGGCGACCGGGCGCCAGGCCTTCCGGGTGTACCTCGCGGGGCTGGGTTTTACCCGGCCCGTGCCACACGCCGTCTGATCAGCGATAATAGAGAGCTTCCGATGTTTCGGAAGCTCCTCTCGCTGTATTTCAACGGATAGAATTCGGCCCTCCGAAGGCTGAGATCCAGGTTCGATTCCTGGCGGCGGGACCAGATACAAGTCCGGAAGAGTTCAAACTCTTCCGGACTTTTTCGTTTCTTCGCTGAAAACCACCCGCTGCGGCAGGTTCTCGGAACCGAGCGCTGCAGGTGGCGACCCAGGTTTGCAAGATGACGGGATTTCACGTCGACACTCCTTTCGCCTTTTGCGCCTGCGGGCCCGCCAAGCGCTATTCATAAATGGAATAGCGCAGTGTAGGCATGTTGTGTGCGTGTTGACCGCATCCCGTCGCTCCCGCGCCGCGGCGCCGATCACCGCGATTTCGGCTCGCCGAGCCCCGCGACCCGCACGTTGACCGACGTAGCGGTTTTTTTCCTCTGGCCGGCATTGCACTTAAGTGCAAGTGACATCCGGCCTGCGTGCGCGTATGGTGGCCCCGCCTCTCCTCACCAACGCAGGTCCAATATGAAGAACCCCCAAAGACTCGCTTTGCTTGCGGCATGCGCCGCGCTGACCCTTTGCGCCGGCACCGCCGGTGCGCAGACACCACCGGAGCGCAGGACCATCCACCTCGACGACGCCCGGGGCGGTTCGGCCGTGCTGTCGGTCACCGGCGAGATCACCGCGGTGGACGTGGCGCACCGCATCGTGTCGATCAAGGGCCCGAAGGGCGACATCTCCGACCTCCGGGTCGATCCGGCGGTGAGGAACCTCGAGCAGGTCAAGGTCGGCGACCGGGTCCGCCTGAGCTACCGCATCGGCGTCGCGCTGGCGCTGATGAAGGGCGGCGACGGCATCCGCGAGCGGGTCGAGACCGAGTCGGCCGCCGTGGCCGCGAAGGGCGCCAGGCCGGGCGGCGTCGCCACCACGCGCACGACCATCATCGCCAATGTCTTCGCCGTCGACCGCAAGAAGAACATCGCCACGCTGCGAGGGCCCAGCGGCCAGTTGACCGACGTGCACGTGCGCGATCCGGAGGTGCTGCGCGACGTCAAGGTGGGCGACCAGGTGGTCGCGAACATCACCGAATCGGTGGCGTTGAGCGTGAGGCCGGCACGGGCGAAGTGAGCGAGAGAGCCCGGCTGCGGAGGCATCGAGCCTCGGCAGCCGTGGCGTCGGGACTGCCGCCCGCGCGTTCGAATCAACAACGAACGTCCATGCATCGTTGACCCGAGCATCGATCCTTGAGATGCTCGGCCGGTGATCAGCGAACTCAAGACTTTCATCGCCGTCTGCAAGCACGGCACCTTCGCGGCGGCCGGCGAGCGCATCGGCCTGACGCAGTCGGCGGTCAGCAGCCAGATCAAGCGGCTCGAAGAATCCTTGGGGTTCGAGCTCTTCGACCGCACCGGGCGGTCCGCCACCCTGAACGTCGCCGGCCAGACCACGCTCGCGCGTGCGGAAGAAATCTGCGCCCTCTACGCCAGGCTCGGCGATCCGCCCGGCGGCACAGCCACGCGCGGACTGCTGCGCGTGGGCGCCATCGCATCGACGCAGCCGACCCTGCTGGCGCGTGCGCTCGAAGGGTTCCGCAAGGCGCTTCCCCTGGTTCGCGTGCATGTGTCGCCCGGCGTGTCGATGCGCCTGATGGACGACCTGGACGCCGGCCAGATCGATGCCGCCCTGATCATCCGGCCGCCGTTCGGCGCGCTGCCGGACATGACGTGGCAGGCCTTGGTGCACGAGCCCTATGTGCTGATCGTGCCCAAGACCGTGCCGGGCACGGACTGGCGAACGCTCATCGAGTCGCAGCCCTTTCTTCGCTATGACCGTGCCTCCTTCGGCGGCCGGATGGTGGAAGCATTCCTTCGCCGCGAGGGCCTTTCGGTCAACGATGCGATCGAGATCGACGAAATCCCGGGCCTCATCCACCTGGCAGCGAAGGGCCTGGGCGTGGCGCTGGTGCCGTTGGTCGAAGCGCACCTGCCGCTCCCTGCAGGCGTGCGCGTGGTCTCGCTGGGCGAATCGACCTTCCACCGGGAAATCGGCCTGCTCCAGCGCAAGCCTCGGGCGAGTCCGCCCATCGTCGCGCTGTTCGCCCAGTCCTTGCGGGAGGCCGCCGAGGTCCGCAAAGACAAGCGGCGCGCCTGAGCGCCGCCTTCAGACGGCGAACAACGAATCCAGGTTCGCGAAGGACTTGAATTCGAGCGCGTTGCCCGAAGGGTCGAGGAAAAACATCGTCGCCTGTTCGCCCGGCTCGCCCTTGAAGCGGATGTAGGGCTCGATGACGAATTCGGTCTTGCGCGCGACGAGCTTGTCGGCCAAGGCCTGCCATTGGTCCATCGGCAGCACGGCGCCGAAATGGCGTACCGGCACGTCGTGGCCGTCGACGGGACTGTGCTGCCGGTGGCCGCATTCGTCAGGGGCCAGGTGCGCCACGATCTGGTGGTCGTAGAAATTGAAGTCGACCCATTCGGGGGCGCTTCGGCCTTCCGGGCAGCCCAGCAGATCGCCGTAGAAGGCGCGGGCCTCGGCAATGTCGCGCACGGGGAAAGCCAGGTGAAACGGAATGGGTGTGCTGGGAGTGGTCATGGATGTCATCGCTGTGGGGAGTGCCGGTGACCAGACTCTAAGCAGCGGATCCCATTGTCGAAAGCGATATGTTTTCTTGCTCAGCACCACGATTCTCGATGAATCGACGCGAGCCAGGGGCAGCCACAATGCCGGGTCGATGCGCCGCCCCCTCGGGCGACCTGCATGCCAAGTCCATTGCCGGCACGTGCAGCCGGGTCAGGTCGCAATTTTGTTCGGTAGCAAGCGATCGGTCTCGCGCTTCACCACCTCGTAGCATTCGCACACGTGCCGTTCGAGACCCGGACGGTCCAACACGGTGATATGGCCCCGAGCGTACTGAATCAGGTTCAGGCGGTGCAGCTTACCGGCCGCCTCCGTGACCCCCTCGCGTCGCACGCCGAGCATGTTGGCGATGAGTTCCTGCGTCATGACCAATTCGTTGCCCGGCAACCTGTCAAGGCTCAACAAGAGCCAACGACACAACTGCTGCTCGAGCGAATGGTGTCGATTGCATACCGCCGTTTGCGACATCTGGGTGATCAGCGCCTGGGTATAGCGCAGCAGAAGATGAAGCAACGGTCCGCCCTGTTCGACCAGTTGCTTGATATGGCTCGCGCTCAGGCGAAACGCATAGCCTGCACTTTGCACCACCGCCCGGTTGGGTGTGCTGCCCCCGCCCATCAAGAGCGAGACGCCGACCATGCCCTCGAATCCCACGACCGCGATCTCGGCGGATTGCCCGTTCTCGAGCACGTACAACAGCGACACGATGCAGTCGGTCGGGAAGTACACATGCTGCTGGACCACCCCTGACTCGTAGAGGACCTCGCCCAATTCGAGCTGGACCAGTTCGAGGAGCGGCGCCAGACCGGCACGCACATCCGGGGGCATCACTTCCAGGAGGCCATTGCGCGCCGAAGCTGGGCGCCGTGTAGACGCGTTCGGAGTCGAAGTCATGACAAGCCGGAGCCTCTGAAATGCACGTCATTTGTGGTGAATGTAGCGCCGCCCGTGTGCTGTTGCAAAAGCCACCCTTTTGACGGCACAGGCACGCGGGCTGTCACGAGCTTCCTCTATGCGCGATACCGAACAGACAGGGCGCGCGCGTCCGGTCACAGTGACTGATGCGGCCTTTTTGAGCTGCGTACTACTCGACAAGCGCAAGGCGAAACTGGCAATCAGGGAAACACCGGAGCGACGGGCGCCAGAGGCAACACCGGTTCCGGTGGCAGCACGGTTGTTGTGTGTGCCTTGCTCCAACCAGCGCTGCTCGCATCACTCACTGAAAGGTGGACATCGTGAAAACAACATCCTGGATGACGGCCGCGGCCATCGGCTCCCTCTTGACTTTGGCAGGATGTGCTGGGACCGGCCCCAACCAGCAGCTCGGTATCGCCGGCGGAGCCATCGGCGGTGCGGTGCTTGGCAACGCGATCGGCGGCAACGCAGCGTCTACAGTGGGAGGGGCCGCCGTCGGTGGCCTGATCGGCAGTGAAGTGGGGCGAAACGCGGACCAGCGCAACTACAACAACAACTATTACAACAACGACCGTGGCTACTATCCCAACAACGGCCCCCGCTACTGAGCGCTTCCGCTTCGACAGAGACGTGCCGTCGGGCACGTTTTTTTTGGCCTGAAGAAGCGCGTACCCCATTCGGGGCCACGCGCTATATCTTGCCCAGCAGCAACAGAACGACCAGGATCACCAACACCAGCCCGATGCCGCCGCTGGGGCCGTAGCCCCATCCCCGACTGTGGGGCCAACTTGGAATCGCGCCGATGAGCAGCAGGATCACGATGATCAGCAGAATTGTTCCCAATGTCATTTCATCTCTCCTGTCAGTGAGTCATAGCAGCGCAGCGTTCGAGAAAACTCACGCAGCGCACCGATGCCGCTTGCCTCGGCGTGCCGGCACCAGGTTTCCAGCTGTTTCACCAGTTGCTCCTTCGAGGCGGCAGATCGGCTCCACAGGGCAGTGAGATCCTGCCGCATCGAGTAGATGGTGCGCAGCACGGAGCTGGAGTCCAGCGCCTGTTCCAGGACTGCGCGCTGCGTCGCGGGCAATTCCCTCGCGTCTCTTTGCAGCAGGTACTTGACCGGGTCCAGCGCCTTGAAGTCCGTCGAGCCTGGCATCACGCTGGCCCGCAGGCTGCGGATCTCTTCCACGGCAATCGGACGCAGCGATCGGGCAAATCTGGCCAGCACTTCGTAGCGGTGCGTGATGACGGCCTGCAGCGTGCTGACGTCGCAGCAGGTCTTGGATGTGTCGTAGCGGATCCTGGGCGTCACGTTGCGCACCTTTGCGAGGTGCATCATTTCCAGGATGCGGATGTACATCCAGCCGATGTCGAACTCCCACCACTTGTTGGAAAGCCTGGCGGAGGTGACGTAGGCGTGGTGGTTGTTGTGGAGCTCTTCGCCGCCGATCAGAATGCCCCACGGCACGACATTGCTGGAGTTGTCGTCGGGCGAGAAATTGCGGTAGCCCCAATAGTGACCGACGCCGTTGATGACGCCCGCGGCGAAGAACGGAATCCACAGCATCTGCACCGCCCACATGCTGAGCCCGATCGGGCCGAACAGGGYGACGTCGATCCCCAGCATGAGGCCGATGCCGAGCCGGGTGTACCTTGCGTACAGCTTGCGCTCGATCCAGTCGTCGGGAGTGCCGCTGCCGTATCGTTCGAGCGTTGCGGCGTTCCTCGCTTCCACGCGATAGAGCTCGGCGCCCTCCAACAGCACCTTCCTGATGCCATGGATCTGCGGGCTGTGGGGGTCTTCGGCGGTTTCGCAGTTGGCGTGGTGCTTGCGATGAATCGCCGCCCATTCCTTGGTCACCATCCCGGTAGTGAGCCACAGCCAGAAACGGAAAAAGTGGCTGACGAGGGGATGGAGTTCCAGCGCGCGATGCGCCTGATGTCGATGCAGGAAAATCGTGACCGCCGCGATGGTGACGTGGGTCGAGCCCAGCGTGACCATCACAAGACCCCACCAGGGCAGATCGAGCAGACTGAGTTGCATCACAAGGTCCGTTGTGGGACGACGCGATGCCCGCCGTTGATCTCGGCGGTTGGCGCGATGCCCCGCCTGCAATGTTATTCAAACGATGGCGATCGTCTGTGCGCTGCCGAACATACAAGGCAGTATCGGCGGCCTATGCTCGAGGCAAGCGCTGTAGAAGAGCACCACCATGGTAATCCTCGAAGCCAGACCCACCCTGGAATTCCGTGTTGACCGTTTCCTCCGACCCCCGAAAGAACCACCTGCTTCGCATGCTGCCGGACGCCGAGTGGCAGCGCTGGCTGCCGGAGCTCGAGTGGGTGGACATGCCGCTCGGGCAGGTGCTCTATGAATCGGGCAACACGCTCAGCCACGTGTACTTTCCGACCACCGCCATCGTCTCGCTGCTCTATGTGATGGAAAACGGCGCCTCGGCCGAGATCGCCGTCGTCGGCAACGAGGGCATCGTCGGCATCTCGCTCTTCATGGGCGGCGAGTCCACGCCCAGCCGCGCGGTGGTGCAGAGCGCGGGCCAGGGTTGGCGGCTGAAGGCGCAGATGATGAAGGACGAGTTCAACCGGGCCGGCCCGGTGCTGCACCTGCTGCTGCGCTACACCCAGGCGCTGATCACGCAGATGGCCCAGACGGCGGTGTGCAACCGGCATCATTCGCTGGACCAGCAGCTGTGCCGCTGGCTGCTGCTGAGCCTGGACCGCCTGAAGGGCAACGAGCTCGTGATGACGCAGGAGCTGATCGCCAACATGCTCGGCGTGCGCCGCGAAGGCGTGACGGAGGGCGCCCTCAAGCTGCAGAAGGCCGGGCTGATCCGTTATGCGCGCGGGCGCATAGCGGTGCTGGACCGCGAGGGTCTGGAACAACGCACCTGCGAGTGCTATGCGGTGGTCAAGAAGGAGTACGACAGGCTGCTTCCGAAACGCCTGGCGACTTGATCGCTATCGCTCTGTGCGCTGGCAGACAGTCGCGCCGCTGCGAATCGCGCAGACTGAAAGTTGTTCAACCGCACAGGAGCGCCTGTTGGCCACCGTCGAGAACCACCTCATCGAAATGCTTCCCCGCGAAGATCGCCGGAGCCTGTTGGCCCTGTGCGAGCCGATCCAATTGGTGCTGGCCGAGGTCCTGTGCGAGCCTGGCGAGCCGACGCGGCATGTCTACTTCCCGATCGACGGTTTCATTTCGCTGGTGGCGCGGTCCGACAGCCATCCGGGCCTCGAAGTCGGCATGGTCGGCCGTGAGGGAATGCTGGGCGCGCAACTGGCCCTGGGCGTGGCCGCTGTGCCATTGCACGCGCTGGTGCAGGGCCCGGGCGCAGCATGGCGCATGGCTGCCGCTGACTTCCGGCACGAACTCGCACGCAGCGCGGCGCTGCAACGCGGTCTGAACCGTTACGTCTACGTCTTGATGTCGCAACTGGCCGCTTCGGCAGCATGCCTGCGCTTTCATCTGATCGGTCCGCGGTTGGCGCGCTGGCTACTGATGAGCCAGGACCGTGCCCACTCCGACAGCTTCCATGTGACACACGAGTTTCTCGCCCTCATGCTCGGTGTGCGCCGGGTCGGCATCACGACGGCCGCCAGTGCCTTGCAGCGCAGCGGGCTGATCGAATACCACCGCGGTGACCTCACGGTGCTCGATCGCGGCAGACTCGAGGCGATGGCGTGTGGCTGCTATGCCGCGGACCGGCAGGCCTACGCGAAACTGCTGACTTGAAAGCTCGATATAGAGGGCCTCGAAGACTCCCGGACGGTGGCCGCCGCACCCGAGCCGGAGCGCGTGCATCTGCATCTATCAATCGACACAAGGCGCTCGGTCCGCCGACGCCTATTCCTGCTTCAGCCACAGCCGCTGCGCCCCGGGCCCCTTCGCCGCCAGCTTGTCGGCCGGATTGCGCAGCCGGCAGCGGTCGATCGACAGGCAGCCGCAGCCGATGCAATCGTCGAGCGTGTCGCGCAGCTTCTTCAGCTGCGCCATGCGTTCGTCCAGCTCGGCGCGCCAGCGTGCGGAAAGCCGCGCCCAGTCGGCGCGCGTGGGCGCGGCCGAGGCCGGCAGGGCGTCCAGGGCCTCGGCGATGTCCGACAGCGCAATGCCCACGCGCTGCGCGACGCGGATGAAGGCCACGCGCCGCAGCACCGCGCGCGGGTAGCGCCGGTGGTTGCTCAGCGTTCGCTCGCTGCGGATCAGCCCCTTGGACTCGTAGAAGTGCAGGGTCGACACGGGCACGCCGGCGCGCTGCGCCACGTCGCCGACCGAGAGCGTGGAGGAGATGTCTTCGGGCTTGGCCATGGGATGAAAGGAATCGCTTGACCTCAAGTTAAGTTGAGATCCTACAGTGCCTGCCATGAACCTCCACAAGCCATCCTCCGACCGCGTCGCGCAGGCGCTCGATCTCTGTCGCAGCATCGCTGCCTGCCATGACTGCCTCGCACGCAGCGGCGATGCCCACGCGCCGTCGGCGGCCTTGATGCTGCCTTGCTACCAGACGCAGTTCGGGCGGCTGGTGCTGCAGCTGACCCAGGGGGAGGAGGCCGAGCTGGCGTCGGCCCTGCTTCGCATGGCGAACCGCGAGCGAGCCGGCCAGGCAGCCGCGACGGCTCCACCGTCGTGGTGAGTCGCGCCGGGGCATCGCCTGGAAATTCGGCGGCGGATGCCCTAGTCTTGCTGCATCGATCATTCGCGGGGAAACGTCATGAAGCACACTGGCCGGCCATGGCCCGGCGCATGCAGGTCGTTCGCGTTGCTCGCGATCGGCATGCTCGCGGCCACTTCGTCCTTCGCGCTCGAAGGCACGTTCAACCGCCCGACCTACAAGAAGCTCGCGCGCCTCGACCAGTGCTACGTCTGGGGCAGGTACTGCGGCAAGATGGCCGCCGACACCTACTGCCGGGCCCAAGGCTACGAGCGCTCGGTGCGCTTTGACACCGAGCCCGCCCGTCCGACCCGGCTGGCCTCCGACGGCAAGGTCTGCGATGCCGATTTTTGCGTCGGCTTCAAGTCGATCACCTGCTACACCTCGGCGTCGGAGCGAGGCAAGACCGGCAACTGGCCGCGGCGCATCGATTGAGACTGCGATGAGGGCCCGCGGACGCCGCGGGCATGCGCCTCAGAAGAATGCGCGCAGGTAGTTGACCGGCGAGTGGTCGGTCAGGGCCCGGAGCGCGATGGCGTCGGGCTCCGGCGCGGCGCTCATGCGCGCGGCATGCTCGGCCTGGCCCACGATGCGGTCCTTGAGCACGAACGGGGTTTCCGGGTTGTCGTGCCGCAGGCCGTCCTTGTCGATGTAGAGAAGGTGGCCGACGTGGTGGTAGGGCGTGATCCGCGGAGGCAGGGTGGGCACGACGTCGGCGCAGTTCACGATGCGGGTCATCGCGCTCGCCGGCAGCGAGCCGATGAAGTCGATGTCGCCGACACGGGGCGAGCCGATCGTGATGACATGCGTCGGCTCGACCAGGCCGGCGAAGATCGTCGCCATGGCGGCGCCCACGCTGTGGCCGCACAGCAGCAACTGCCTGCGGCCCGAGGCCTCGTTCGCCAGCCACTGCAGCACCTTCGTCTTCAGCGACTCGGCCGCACGGCCGAATCCCGAATGCACATTGCCTTCGGCCCAGGGGCTCGGCAGGAATGCCAGGTCCGCCATGACATCCCTGGGATCGTCGGGCTGGGTTCCGCGATAGGCGAGCATCGCCAAGCCGTCCTGGGCGCGAATCGAGCCAAAGGCGTAGGCGCCCGTGGCCCGGTCGAAAAATGTGACGGGCTCGCCGAAGCCCGCCAGGTGCAGCGCCGCGGTCAGCCTGCACGACGCGTCCAGTTTCGAATCGGCGCGCAGGTAGGCCAGGCGCGCCGCTTCGACTGCAAGCCCCGGGAGCGTGAGGGCTGCATCCGGGTCCTCGACGAAGACCGTGGGCCGCTGCCCGGGATGAAACAGCGCTTCGCGGGATGCGTCGTATTCGATGGATACCTGCGCATCGGCCCCGCTACTCATCGCTTCGCCTCCGTTGTTGTTGAGGCATTGTGTTCTGGCTCGATGGGCGCCCGCCTCATCAATCGGTGGGAGGGCGGGGCGACGGCTGGGCCAGCACCCATTGCGCAAGCCGCTTCGCCTGCTCGTCGCTGACCTGGGTCTGCCTCGGCATGATGACGCGGCCCCAGGTGCCGACGCTGCCGCTTCGGATCTTGCCGGCCAGGCGCGCCGGCGCCGCCGGGTCGTCGCGGTAGCGCGCCGCGACCTGCGCAAAGCCGGGGCCGACCTGCTTGTGCACCAGGCCGTGGCAGGCCATGCAGCTGTTCTCGCGGGCCAGGGCCTGGGCCAGATCCTCGGCGCCTGCCGGAGCGGCGAGCAGCATCGGCAGCAGTCCGCCAAGCATCGGCATCAGGGTTCGATCCATCGTCAAGCGCATCGGCCTGGATTCTGCCCAATTCGTCAGGGGTTCGCTGATGCGCGGCTTGGAAGGGGCGGCACGGCTCTCGTATCCTCCGCTTCCCACCACCTTCATGCGGAGGACGCTTGGCCTATCAACTCCACTACTGGCCCACGATCCAGGGCCGCGGCGAATTCGTCCGCCTCGCGCTCGAGGCCGCCGGTGCCGCCTACGTCGATGTGGCGCGCGAACCGCCGTCGAAGGGCGGCGGTGAGTCGCACCTGGCCCGTCGGCTCGACGACCCGGACAACCCCCGGCCTTCGTTCGCGCCGCCCTTCCTGGTCGACGGCGACATCGTGGTCGGCCAGACGGCGGCCATCCTGCTGTACCTCGGGCCGCGGCTCGGGCTGGCGGGCGTGGGCGAGGCCGATGGGCTGTGGACGCACCAGCTGCAGCTGACCATCGCCGACTGCGTGGCCGAGGCGCACGACACGCACCATCCGCTGTCGACCGGGCTCTACTACGAGGACCAGCGCGAGGCGGCGCTGGCGCGCGCCAAGGCCTTTCGCGAGGAACGCATTCCGAAATTCCTAGGCTGGTTCGAGAAGATCCTGCAGCGCAATCCGTCCGGGGACCTGCATCTGGTCGGCGACGCGCTGACCTACGCCGATCTCTCGCTGTTCCAGCTGGTGGCCGGGCTGCGCTATGCCTTCCCGAAGGCCGCCGCGCGTGCGTTGGCCGACACGCCGGCGGTGGCGAAGCTGCATGCCAACGTGGGCCGCCGGCAGCGGGTGCACGACTACCTGCGGAGTCCGCGGCGGATCGCCTTCAACGAGGACGGCATCTTCCGCGCCTACCCCGAACTCGACGGCTGAGCGGCGGGGCCGCCGTCCGGATCAGCGGGCCGCCGTTTCCGCGGCGGCGACGCCCTTGCGGTAGGTCGTGTACAGGTAGACCGGGATCTCCAGGTCGCCCAGGTGGCGCTCGACCAGCGGCGCGACGTCCTTCCAGTCGAGGCCGCCGACGCCGGTGGCGAGGCGCGGCAGGGCGAGGCTGGCGAGCTTTTCTTCCTCGACCAGCTTGCGCAGCGTCCGCAGCGTGTGGTTGACGCGATCGACCGTCGCCTTGCCCGGCTTGGCGCCGGTGTCGTATGCGGCGTCCTGCGTCATGAGGTTGATCACGCGCTGGCCCTCGGCATTGGTCCATGTCCACAGCTCGCCCGGCTGCGGGTGGCGGGTCTGGCAATAGTGGCGGAAGTCCTTGTACAGCGAGGGCCAGTTCTCGCGCAGCGCCAGCGCGAGGCCGGAACTGAACGAATCGTTGGGCGAGACACCGTGCGCAATGGCCTGTGCCCTGGAAAGAAGAATATCGCCGCTGACTTCATGCAACATGGGTGCTCCTGGATGGTTTGACCGACCATAGCCCGCGCGCCGGCGCCGAGCCCTGACCTGGGTCAAGCAAGCGGAGATCAGTGCTGCGGGCGGGCGCGCTACGGTTCGACGGCCTCGTCGCCGTCCTTGCGCATGCGCAGTGCGGCTTCGTAGAGCGCGTTGCGCGGCGCACCGCTGATCTCGGCCGCGACGCGCACCGCGCTCTTCACGGGCAGTTCGGCCAGCAGCAGGCGCAGCACGCGCTCGCCCTCGGCGCCGTCATCGACGGCCGCGGGCCGAGGGTGCAGCACCAGCGCGAATTCGCCGCGCGTGCGGTCGCGGCTGGCCGCGAACCAGTCGGGCAAGGCCGTGGCGGCGACGGTCGCGATCTCCTCGAACTGCTTGGTGAGCTCGCGGCCGACGGTGACCTTGCGCTCGCCCAGGCTGGCCAGCGAGCGCGCCAGCGCCTCGATGCGGTGCGGCGCTTCGAGCAGCACCACGCTGCGGGATTCGTCGGCCAGCCGCAGCACCGCGGCATCGCGCTCGCCGGCCTTGCTCGGCAGGAAGCCGGCGAACACGAAGCCGCTGCCCGGGTCGCCGGCAGCGACCAGTCCGGCGGCGCCGACCAGGGTGGTCACACTGCTGGCGCCGGGCAGCGGCAGCACCCGGTGGCCGGCCTCGCGCACCGCGGCCACCAGCCGCGCGCCCGGGTCGCTGACGCCGGGCGTGCCGGCGTCGCTGACATAGGCGATGCGCTCGCCCGCGGCCAGCCGCGCGATCACCGCCTGCGCCGCCTCGCTCTCGTTGTGCTGGTGCAGGGCCAGCAGCTGCGCGCCCGGACGGTCGATGCCGTAGGCCCGCAGCAGGCTCTGCGTGTGGCGCGTGTCCTCGCAGGCGACCGCGTCGACCAGTTGCAGGACGTGCAGCGCGCGCAGCGTGATGTCCGCGAGGTTGCCGATCGGCGTTGCGACCACGTAGAGCGTGGCCTGCGGATAATGCTGCGAACCCGCGGCATCTCGCGCGGCGAGCAGGGCGGCGCCGAACGAAGCGGGAGCGATGGAAGTCAATGGCTTATCTCCAGAACAAGGCAGCGGGGCGGACATCGCTGCCGACGACCAAGCAGCGCGGCGACGCGGCCGAAGACGCCGCGCTCGAACACCTGCAGGCGGCCGGCCTCGGGCTGGTCGCGCGCAATTATCGAACCCCCGGCCGGGGCGGCGGCGAGATCGACCTGATCATGCGCGATCCGCGCGACGGCACGCTGGTGTTCGTCGAGGTCCGAAGCCGTGCCGGTGCGACGCATGGCGGTGCCGGCGGCAGCATCACGGGCGCGAAGCAGCGCCGCATCGTCTTCGCGGCGCGGCACTACATCAGCCGCCTGCGCGTGCTGCCGCCCTGCCGATTCGACGTCGTGCTGGTGGAGGCGCGCATCGACTGGATCCGGGGCGCATTCGACGCCGGTTGAGCGGAGGCGCCTCACCTTTTGTTTCAGTCGCCGTTCACAGGCTCGCAGTTATCATCCGGGCCTCATGCTAGAGCAACGGATACAGCAGCACTTCATCGACAGTGCAGACCTCAAATACCAGGCCGGGCCCTTGCTCGGCAAGCCCATCTCTCAAGCCATGCAGGCCTTGCTGGCCTGCGTCACCAGCGGCGGCAAGATCCTCGCGTGCGGCTCCGGCGTGTCCGGATTGCTGGCGGCGCAGTTCGCGGCCCAGTTCGTCGGCCGCTTCGAGCGCGACCGCCCCGAGCTGGCCGCGATCGCGCTGCCCGGCGATCCCACCGACCCGGCCGCCGACACGGCCGAATCGCTCGGCGCCGATCGCTTCGCGCGCCAGGTGCGGGCACTGGGCCAAGCCGGCGACGTGCTGCTGGCGCTGAGCGTCAGCGGCCAGTCGGCCGCGGTGCTGGCGGCGGTCGACGCCGCCCACGCGCGCGACATGACGGTGGTGGCCCTGCTTGGCAACGCCGCACCCTCGGGCGGCGGCACCGGCGGCGCCGTGGGCCGCGCGCTGCGCGAAACCGACGTGCAGGTCTGCGTGCCGCACGAGCGTGCCGCGCGCATCCACGAGGTCCACCTGCTGGTGCTGCACTGCCTGTGCGACGGCGTCGACGCCCAACTGCTCGGCGACCAGGACAGCGACTCGTCCCTGCTCTCGACTTGAGCCCCCGCGCTCGTCACTTCGTGTACTCGCCGAGCAATTCGCGATAGGTGGGCGATTCGCGCAGCAGCCGGCCGCCCAGCGCGCGCAGGCGGTCGACTGCCTCGTCCGACAGCACGAAGCTGGTCGGCAGGTCCATGAAGTAGCGCTGCTCCTTGGGGTCCTCGATGGCGTCGAAGCTGACGTCGATGGCGTCGAAGCGCAGCTTCGGCACCGCGGCCTCTGCCTGTGCCCGCGGCATGCCCGACAGCCGGAGCTCGGCGACCTGGAGTTCGCGCTTGTCGGCCCAGCGTTGTGCAATGTCCTTCAGCAGTTCGACCGATTCGTAGGAGAAGTGATCGATCGGCACGCTCGACGACTGCAGCAGCTGCGAGACGATGCCGGGCGCGCGCGCCCGCTGGTCCCAGTCGGTGGCCGGCGCCGAGCGCGAGTTGACCACCACCACCACGATGCGCCGGATCGATGCGAGCCCCACCTGGCGCTGGAAGTTCGGGCTGGCCTCCAGTTCTTCGAGGGCCTCGAGCAGGCCGCGCAGGCCCAGGTTGTCCGAGACGCCGCCATCGACCACGTGCAGGTACGGCCGGTTCTTGCTGTCCTCGAAGTTCTGGATGTCGCGGTAGCGCAGCAGGGCCCGGCCGGCCGGGCGCGAGGGGCCGCCCGGCTTGGTGACGTCGTAGACCCAGACCGGCATGGTGGCACCGCAGTGGCCGCCGTAGTTGTAGTAGGTGACCGGCGACAGCACCGCGGGCACGGCCGAGGAGGTGGCCGCGGCCCGCGCCAGCCGCACCGTGCCGAGGTCGGAGCACAGCAGGTCGAAGTGGTCCTGCGAGAACGGGAAGCGGGCACCGGTCGAGAGGTCGGTGCCGGTGACCGCGGTCACGGGGGTCGGCTTCTTGAGCAGGTCGGCGAAGGTGGCGCCGTCGAACAGGATCTCGTCGTAGTAGTCGGCGGCCAGCTCGGAGCGTCCGTACAACCCGCTGCCGAGGCTGAACCAGTTGAGCGGATTGAGCGCGCGCCGCGTCAACGCGCCCTGCACGTCGCGCTTCAGGAAGCGCGGCTCGTACTCGGTGAACAGCTGGTCGCCATAGAGCGCGTAGGCCAGCGCGGTGAAGCTGCCGCCCGAGACGCCGGCGATCGCATCCACCTCCGCCAGCAGATTGCGCTGCACGCCCTGGACCACGATGTCGGTGCGCCGCAGCTCCTCGAGCACGCCGTAGGAGAACGCCGCCGCGCGCGTGCCGCCGCCCGAGAAGGTCAGCAGCAAGAGCGTGTGGGGATCGTTGGTGACGCCGTCGAGCGGGCGCTTGAGCATCCGGTTGACCCGGTAGCCGCTGTCGAGGTCGACCTTGGCGATCGGCGGGTTCACCGGCGCCAGCGCATTGCATCCGGCGAGCAGCAGCAGCGCCAGGGTGCCGGCCATCCGTTGCAGGACAGGCGATCGCGCGATGGGTTGATTCACGGTGGCTTCCTTGATCGAACGGGTCGGTATCGATGTCGGACGTGGACCATGCAACATGTGCGCCATCGACCGCGTCGAATTGTAGGCAAGGGGCGCGACATGCCGCTCTCGCGAAGGTCGCGATGACAGCCCGTAACGGAGCGGTGAAAACCCTGGGCTAAACTCGCCGCGGACACAACGCACAGGAAGGCCCGCACCCATGAAGACCACATCCACGCAACGCATCGCAATGGCTTTGGCCGCAGGCGCCGTACTGGTGTCCGGTCTGACCGCCTGCGTGCCGCTGGTGGTGGGCGGGGCCGCGGCCGCCGGTGTCGGCATGGTGGCGACCGATCGCCGCAGCTCGGGCGCGCAAGTCGACGACCAGGCCATCGAGCTGCGGGCCGGCGCTCGCGTGCGCGAGATCGCCAACGACCAGATGTACGTGAGCGTGACCAGCTTCAACCGCCAGGTGCTGTTGACCGGCACGGTCGGCAGCGAGGCCGACAAGCGCCGCGTCGAGGACGTGGTGCGGCGCGTCGACAGCGTGCGCTCGGTGGTCAACGAGCTGGTGGTCGGTCCGCCGACCACCTTCCAGGAGCGTTCCAACGACACCTTCATCACCGGCAAGGTCAAGGCCTCGCTGCTCGATGCCAAGGACATCTTCGCCAACTCGTTCAAGATCACGACCGAGCGCGGCACGGTCTACCTGATGGGCATCGCGACCCGCCGCGAGACCGATCGCGCGACCGACATCGCGCGCGGCGTCGCGGGCGTCACGAAGGTGGTGCGGGTGGTCGAGATCGTCAGCGAAGCGGAACTGCAGAACCAGCTTCAACAGCAGCAGCAGAGTCAGCCAGGAGGCACCGGCGCATCGTCGGGCAGCGCGCCGGCCTCGCGCTCGAGCGTGCCGCTGCCGCCGATGGAGCCGCTGCCCTCGTCGTCGACGCCGCCGGCCGGTGGCCCGGTCACCTCACCGGTGCGCTGAGCCGCTGCAGCGGCGCATCACTTCAGGCGGGTGATCAGGCTGGAGGTGTCCCAGCGACTGCCGCCGGCCTGCTGCACGTCGGCATAGAACTGGTCGACCAGCGCGGTCACCGGCAGCCGGGCGCCGTTGCGCTTGGCCTCGTCGAGCACCAGGCCGAGGTCCTTGCGCATCCAGTCGACCGCGAAGCCGAAGTCGAACTTGCCCTCGATCATGGTCTTGCCGCGGTTGTCCATCTGCCAGCTCTGGGCGGCGCCCTTGCCGATCACGGCCAGCACCTCGTTCATGTCGAGCCCGGCGCGCTGGCCGAAGGCGATGGCTTCCGACAGGCCCTGCACCAGCCCGGCGATCGCGATCTGGTTGACCATCTTGGCGAGCTGGCCGGCGCCGCTCTCGCCGAGCAGCGCGACGGCGCGGGCGAAGGCTGCGATGACCGGCTTGACGCGCTCGAAGGTGGCCGAGTCGCCGCCGCACATCACGGTCAGCGCGCCGTTCTGGGCGCCGGCCTGGCCGCCGGACACCGGGGCGTCGATGAACTGCAGGCCGCGTTCGATCGCCGCCTTCGACAGCTCGCGCGCGACATCGGCCGAGGCGGTCGTGTGGTCGACGAAGACCGCGCCGGGGGCCATGCCGGCAAAGGCGCCGTTCTCGCCCAGCACCACCGAGCGCAGGTCGTCGTCGTTGCCGACGCAGCAGAACACGATGTCGGCGTTCGATGCGGCGCCGTGCGGCGTGGCCGAGTGGCTCACCGACGCCGAGGCCTGTGGAGCGAATTCCTGCTCCCAGTCGTGGGCCTTGCCGGCACTGCGGTTGTAGACCGTGACGTGGTGGCCGGCCAGCGCGAGGTGGCCGGCCATGGGGTAGCCCATCACGCCGAGGCCGAGGAAGGCGACCTTCTGGGAAGGGGTGGAGTCGTAGGTTTTGGGGTTGAGGCTCGTCATGGGGGTACTTTAGCTCGCCCCCAGCTTGCCCCGCACTTCGTTCCGGGGGCGAGTCAAACGATCGCGAAGTGCTCCGTGCCGGCCGAAAGGTCAGTGGTGCGTGCCCGCTGGCTGTTCAGCTTGATCTGCAGGCGCAGGTCGTTGGCCGAGTCGGCGTTGCGGATCGCGTCCTCGAAGCTGATCGCGTTGGCCTCGAACAGGTCGAACAGCGCCTGGTCGAAGGTCTGCATGCCCAGGTTGCGGCTCTTCTTCATGATCTCCTTGATCTCGCCGACCTCGCCCTTGAAGATCATGTCGGAGACCAGCGGCGTGTTCAGCAGGATCTCGACCGCGGCGATGCGGCCGTGGCCGTCCTCGGTCGGGATCAGCCGCTGCGAGACCAGCGAGCGCAGGTTCAGCGACAGGTCCATCAGCAGCTGGGCGCGGCGCTCCTCGGGGAAGAAGTTGATGATCCGGTCGAGCGCCTGGTTGGCGCTGTTGGCGTGCAAGGTGGCCATGCACAGGTGGCCGGTCTCGGCGAAGGCCACCGCGTGCTCCATCGTCTCGCGGTCGCGGATCTCGCCCATCAGGATCACGTCGGGCGCCTGGCGCAGCGTGTTCTTGAGCGCCGCCTCCCAGCTGTCGGTGTCGATGCCGACCTCGCGCTGCGTCACGACGCAGTTCTTGTGCGGGTGCACGAACTCCACCGGGTCCTCGACGGTCACGATGTGGCCGTAGGAATTCTCGTTGCGCCAGTCGATCATGGCTGCCAGCGTGGTCGATTTGCCGGAGCCGGTGGCGCCGACCATGATGGTCAGGCCGCGCTTGGTCATCGCGATGTCCTTGAGCACCTGCGGCATGCCCAGGCCGTCGATGGTCGGCAGCTTGGCCGGAATGGTCCGCAGCACCATGCCGACCTTGCCTTGCTGCACGAAGGCATTGACGCGGAAGCGACCGATGCCGGTCGGCGAGATCGCGAAGTTGCACTCCTTGGTGCGCTCGAACTCGGCCGTCTGGCGGTCGTTCATGATCGAGCGCGTGAGCGCCAGCGTGTGCTGCGCGCCGAGCGACTGGGCCGACACCTTGGTGATCTTGCCGTCGACCTTGATCGCGGGCGGGAACTCGGCGGTGATGAACAGGTCGCTGCCGTTGCGGCTCACCATGAGCTTCAGCAGGTCGTTGATGAACTGGCTGGCTTGATCGCGTTCCATGACGGTACTCCGGTGCGGCTGCTGCAGGGCTGCGGGGTCAGCCGGGGAAATTCTCGGGGATCTTGGCTTTTCCGCGCGCTTCCGTGGTGGAAATGACACTGCGCCGCACCAGGTCGGTCAGGTTCTGGTCGAGCGTCTGCATGCCCTGGCCGCTGCCGGTCTGGATCGACGAATACATCTGCGCCACCTTGCCCTCGCGGATCAGGTTGCGGATGGCGGGTGTGCCCAGCATGATCTCGTGCGCCGCCACGCGGCCCTGGCCGTCCTTGGTCTTGCACAGCGTTTGCGAAATCACCGCCTGCAGCGACTCCGACAGCATGGCGCGGATCATTTCCTTTTCCTCGCCCGGGAAGACGTCGATGATCCGGTCGATGGTCTTGGCCGCCGACGAGGTGTGCAGCGTGCCGAACACCAGGTGGCCGGTCTCGGCCGCGGTCATCGCGAGGCGGATGGTCTCGAGGTCGCGCATTTCGCCCACGAGAATCGCGTCGGGGTCTTCACGCAGCGCGGAACGCAGCGCATTGGCGAAGGACAGCGTCATCGGCCCGACCTCGCGCTGGTTGATCAGGCACTTCTTGGAGTCGTGGACGAACTCGATCGGGTCCTCCACCGTGAGGATGTGGCCGTATTCGGTTTCGTTCAGGAAGTTGATCATCGCCGCCAGCGTGGTCGACTTGCCCGAGCCGGTGGGGCCGGTGACCAGCACCAGGCCGCGCGGCTTGAGCGCCAGATCGCCGAAAATCTTCGGCGCGTTGAGCTGCTCGAGCGTGAGGATCTTCGACGGAATGGTCCGGAACACCGCCGCCGCGCCGCGCGACTGGTTGAAAGCGTTGACGCGGAAGCGCGCCAGGCCGTCGATCTCGAACGAGAAGTCGACTTCCAGGAATTCTTCGTAATGCTTGCGGTGCGTGTCGCTCATGATGTCGTACACCATGGCGTGCACGGCCTTGTGGTCCAGCGCGTCGACATTGATGCGGCGGACGTCGCCGTGGACACGGATCATGGGCGGCAGCCCGGCCGAGAGGTGCAGGTCGGACGCCTTGTTCTTGACGCTGAAGGCGAGCAGTTGGGTAATGTCCACGCAGTTCCTCGGTGACGTTTTGATACGACTTTGAAGATTATGACGATGATTGGCGACAAGCTCCAGCAAGTTCGGACCCGGATCGTGATCGCCTGCACGGCCGCTGGACGCGATCCGGCGAGCGTGCGCTTGCTCGCGGTGTCCAAGACCTTCGACGCCGAGGCGGTGCGCGCCGCCCATGCCGCGGGCCAGACTGCCTTCGGCGAGAACTATGTCCAGGAGGGCGTGGCCAAGATCGAGGCGCTGGCCGATCTGCGAGACCGGCTCGAATGGCACTGCATCGGCCCTCTGCAGAGCAACAAGACACGGGTGGTGGCCGAGCATTTCGATTGGGTGCACAGCATCGACCGCCTGAAGATCGCCGAGCGCCTGGCCGGGCAGCGGCCGGCGCACCTGCCGCCGCTGCAGGTCTGCCTGCAGGTCAATGTCGACGGCGGTGCCAACAAGTCCGGCGTGTCGCCGGAGGAGGCCCTGGCGCTGGCGCGGGCCGTGGCGGCCTTGCCACGTTTGCGGCTGCGCGGGCTGATGGCGATCCCGGAACCGGCGCCGGATTTCGAGGCGCAGCGGGCGCTGTTCCTGCGCGCGGCGGCCGTTTTCGAGGAGGTCCGGGCGGCGGGGATCGAGGTCGACACCTTGTCGCTGGGGATGTCGGCGGACCTCGAAGCCGCGGTCGCCGCCGGTAGCACCATGGTTCGTATCGGCGCCGCGATCTTCGGTCGGCGCTAGGGGCCTGCAATCAATGGAGCCAAACCATAGATGCCGCCAAGTGCACAGCGCCCAGGACGGCCGCGACGGTCTTGTCGTAGCGCGTAGCGCGTGGCGATAGCGCGGTAGCTTCAAGCGAGCCATCGCGCGGCACGTAGGCCGATGTGCTGCTTGACATGCAGGTGTTTGCCTGCATATAATTCCCTCACGCACAAACACCACAGATGGACGCTGACAAAGTTTTCAAGGCGCTGGGCGACCCGACACGCAGAAAGCTGCTCGACCTGCTGTACGAGCAGAACGGGCAGACGCTGGGCGAGCTCTGCGAGCACCTGGACATGGCGCGGCAATCGGCCACGCAGCACATCGGGATCCTCGAGGCGGCCAATCTGGTGAGCACGGTGTGGCGTGGCCGGGAGAAGCTGCATTTCATCAACCCGGTGCCGCTGCACGAGGTCTACGAGCGGTGGGTGCGGAAATTCGAACGCCAGCGGCTCGGCCTGCTGCACGACCTGAAGAAAGAACTCGAAGGAGAGTAACGATGAGCAAAGAGAAGACCAGCTTCGTCTATGTGACCTACATCCGCTCGACGCCGGGAAAGGTGTTCGAGGCCATCACGAAACCGGAGATCGCGCGGCGCTACTGGGGCCACGAGAACGTCTCCGACTGGAAGCCCGGATCGAGCTGGGAGCACGTGCGCGCCGACGAGCAGCGCACGGTCAACGTGGTCGGCAAGGTGGTCGAGGTCGCGCCGCCGACGCGCCTGGTCATCACGTGGGCGAACCCCTCGCAGGCCGCCGATCCGGCCAGCTACAGCCGCGTGAGCTTCGACATCGCGGCGTACGAGGAAATGGTGCGGCTGACCGTGACCCACGACGAACTCGAGGCCGGCAGCGGGATGGCCAAGGGCATCCAGCAGGGCTGGCCGATCGTTCTTTCCAGCCTGAAGTCCCTGCTGGAAACGGGGCAGGGCATCGATGTCTTCGCCAAGCCGAAGGCGGCCTGAACCGGGAGCCGTTCATGACCCAGCCCTACACCGGCGGATGCGCGTGCGGCGCGATCCGCTACGCAACGAAGCACGCGCCCGTCTTCCAGAACCACTGCCAGTGCCGCGACTGCCAGCGGCGCAGCGGCACCGGGCACGGCTCCTACCTGACCTTTCCGGCGCGCGCCGAGATGACGATCACCGGCGAGGCGACGCACTGGAAGGTCGCGGGCGACAGCGGCAACGTGAAGGTCCACGTCTTCTGCCCGGTCTGCGGAACGCCGGTCTTCCTGCGCTTTGCCGCGATGCCGGACCTGATCGCGGTCCATGCGGGCAGCCTGGACGACCCGGGCCGCTTCGTGCCGCAGGTCCTCACCTACAGCGTCCGCGGGTTGGCGTGGGACGCCATCGATCATTCGTTGCAGGCATTCGAGCGGATGCCGTCCGGCTAGGCGGCCCGGGGCCTTTCGCATGGCGCAGGCCGGCCATTCGCCCGGGTTCCAGCGCTTCCGACCACGGCAGCACGGCGATCAGGTTCGTCAACTGCCTGCTGGGGCAGGGCGAGCGGATTCCGCTGGTCATGAAGGAAGGCGTGGTCGAGTTCGACGAACTGCGCTAGCTAGGACGGCGGCGCGAGCGGCCCCGCCGGCTTCTCGCTTCGAACCAGCCCCTCAGGTGTGTCGGGCCGCGGCCTGTTCGCGGCGCAGCTCGGCGACTGGGCGTCCGCCCACGCCCCAGTTGTCGAGATCCACCTCGTCGATCACCACGAAGGTGGTGGCCGGGTCCTTGTCCAGCACGCGCACCATCAGCTCCGTGGCGCCGGCGATCAGCTGCTGCTTCTGTTCCTGCGTCACGCCTTCGCGCGTGATTTCAATCTTGATGTAGGGCATGTGATGTCACCAGTCGTTGCTGGGCGAATCTCACCAGTGGCCTGCGGCCTGGCCGCCGTCGACATGAAGGATCTCGCCCGTCACGAACGCAGCCTTCTCGAGGAACAGCACCGCGTCGACGATCTCTCCGATTTCGCCCATGCGGCCCAGCGGATGCAGGCCGTCGAGCGTGGCGTGGGTCTCCGCCGGATGCATCGGCGTCTTGATGATGCCGGGCGAGACCGCATTCACGCGAATGCCGCGCGGCGCGTACTCGATGGCCAGCGACTTGGTGGCGGCGTTCAGGCCGCCTTTGGTCATCGACGCGAGAACCGACGGTACGCCGTTGATCGGCTGCTCGGCGAGACTCGTCGTGATCTGGACGATGTGTCCCGAGCCCTGCGCTTCCATCCGCTTCAGGGCCAATTGACTGATGTGGAAGAAGCTGGCCAGGTTGGTGCCGATGTTCGCCGCCCAGTCTTCGCTGGTGAACTGGGTGAACGGCTTGGCCGTGAAGATGCCGGCGTTGTTGACCAGCGTGTCGATGCGGCCGAAGCGATCCACACCCTCGCTGAAGATCCGGTCGGCCGTCGCGCGCTCCGCGGCGTCGCCGGCGATCGCCAGGATGTCCGGATCGGGGCTGGCGCCAATCGAGCGCGAGTTGGCGACGACCCGGAAGCCGGCCTTGCGATAGGCCTTGACGAGCGCTGCACCGATGCCGCTGGAGGCGCCTGTGATGACGGCGACCTTGGAAACGTTGGAGGTCATGAGAACAGTCCTTTGAAGTGGAGGGTTGACAGACCTCGGCGAGCTGCTGGATCTGTTGCATCGACTTTATTGATGTTCTTTGTTGGCTTAAAGTAGGGAAAGAGAACATCTATGAGTACATGATGTAATGAATCCAGCGAATCAACGGACCGACACCCCATGAACCGACAGTTCGACGACGTGATGCTCGGCAGCATCGAACTGTTCTGCCTCGCCGCCGAGCAAGGCAGCTTCACGGCCGCGGCGGCGACCGCATCGGTGACGCCTGCGGCCGTCAGCCGTTCGGTCTCGCGGCTGGAACAGCGGCTCGGCGTGCGGCTCTTCACGCGGACGACGCGCCAGATGCGCCTGACCGAGGCGGGGCGCGGGTATTTCGAGCAGTGCCGGCAGGCTCTGAACCAGCTGGTCGAAGCCGAACGGGAGGTCAGCGGCCACCAGCTCGCGCCGTCCGGCCTGCTGCGCATCAGCGCGCCGACCACCTATGGCCACTACCGCCTGCTGCCGCTCGTGCCGGCATTCCGCGAGCGCTATCCGGAGGTGAAGGTCGAGGTCAACGTCAGCAACCGCAACATCGACTTCGCGGAAGAGGGCTACGACCTGGCCGTACGGGCCCGGGCGACGGGCGACTCGACACTGGTGGCGCGGCATCTGGAGGACACGCCGCTGGTCGTCGTCGCTTCGCCCGACTACCTGAAGCGCCACGGAAAACCATCGACCCTCGATGACCTGCGGGCCCATGAGTGCATCCAGTTCGAACTGCCGAGCAGCGGACGCACCGTCCCGTGGCAGTTCCGGCAGGACGGGCAGGACCTCGATCTGCAGACCGCCGGCGGCTATGCATGCTCGGACGACGTGGTCGCCGGCGCCACGCTGGCGCGCTGCGGCGCGGGTGTGTTCCAGGTCTATCGCTTCGTGGTCGAGGAGGACTTGCGCACGGGCCGGCTGGTCGAATTGCTGAAGGACTTCAGCGGCCGGTCGCGGCCGCACAGCCTGTTGTATCCGCACCGGCGTTTCGTGCCGTTGCGGGTGCGCGTGTTCGTCGACTATCTGCTCGGCCAGCGTTCGGCATGGACGCAGGCGCAGCCCTAGCCGGGCAGCGGAATCCGCGCGCTGCTCTTCACTTCTTCCATCACCGCATAGGTCCGCGTCTCGCGCACGCCGGGCAGTTGCCACAGCACCGTGCCGGCGAAGTCGCGGTAGGCCGCCATGTCGGCCATGCGGGTCTTGAGCAGGTAGTCGAAGCCGCCCGCCACCATGTGGCATTCCATGATCTCGTCGCGCACCTGCACCGCGGCCTTGAACTCGTCGAACACATTGGGCGTGGTGCGGTCGAGCAGCACCTCGACGAAGACCGTGAAGCCGCGGCCCAGCTTGTGCGGGTCGAGGCGGGCCTCGTAGCCCAGGATGAAGCCGTCGCGCGCCAGGCGCTGCACCCGGGCCAGCACGGCCGTCGGCGAGAGCGCGACGGCCTCGGCCAGCTTGAGATTCGAAATCCGGCCGTCTTCCTGAAGAACCTTCAGGATTTTCATATCAATGCGGTCGAGATCGGTGGCTGATTCGTTGGTCACTAGCGAATTATCCGGTTGGGTCGCAAACTTTGGTGAATAACTCGGCGCAGGAAAGCGGAGCATCGCTGCCATCGACCACCCGGAGTTCTCGCCATGCGCCTGCCCAGCCCCTACCGGCCCGAAGCCGACATCGTCGCGCACCGCCTCGCCTCGCTGAAGGGCGCCCTCGACTGGGCGTCTATCGTGCCCCTCGCCACGCCCTGGGTGCGCGCCGTGCGCCACAGCCCGCCGCCGTTCTGGGCCATGGAGAGCCTGTTGCGCGAGTACCCGATCTCGAGCGCCGAGGGCCTGGCGCTGATGCGGCTGGCCGAGGCGCTGCTGCGCGTGCCCGACGCCGAAACCGCCATTGCGCTGACCGCCGACCAGCTGGGACGCGCCAACTTCGAGAGCAGCGCTGATTCGACCCTGGCGCGGCTGTCGTCCTCGGCGATCGCGTTGTCGAAGAAGTTCCTGCCCGGCGCGGAGGCCGAACCGGGCCTGATGGCCAGGCTGGGCGCCCGCACCGTGGTCGCCGCGACCCTGCGCGCGGTGCAGCTGCTGGGGCGCCAGTTCGTGCTCGGCCAGACCATCGAGGAGGGCATGGCCGAGGCCCGTTCGGCGCACAGGAGGCAGGCCGCGCTGCGCTTCAGCTACGACATGCTGGGCGAGGGCGCGCGCACCGACGCCGATGCGCTGCGCTACCTCGAAAGCTACGTCAACGCGATCCACTCGATTGCCGCCGGCGCCGACCCCGACGGCACCCCGGAGCAGAACGACGGCATCTCGATCAAGCTCAGCGCGCTGCATCCGCGCTATGAGGACGCCCAGCACGAGCGCGTGATGCGCGAGCTGGTGCCGCGCGTCTGGCAGCTGTGCGTGCTGGCGGCCGACGCCAAGCTCAATCTCACGATCGACGCCGAGGAGGTCGACCGGCTCGAACTCTCGCTCGACGTGTTCGAGGCGCTGGCCGGGAAGGTGGCGGCCGAAAAGCCGCAGTGGCGCGGCTTCGGCCTGGCGATGCAGGCCTACCAGACGCGTGCGCTGGAACTCATCGAGCACGTGGCCGGAATCGCCCGCAAGCACAAGCTGCGGCTGATGTGCCGGCTGGTCAAGGGCGCCTACTGGGACGCCGAGATCAAGCGCGCCCAGGAACTCGGGCTGCCGCACTACCCGGTCTTCACGCACAAGCACCACACCGACCTGAGCTACCTTGCCTGCGCGCGGGCGCTGCTGGCGGCGCCCGACGCGATCTATCCGCAGTTCGCGACGCACAACGCGGGCACCATCGCGGCGATCCTGCGGATGGCGGGCGATACACCGTTCGAGTTGCAGCGGCTGCACGGAATGGGCGAGGGGATCTACCGCGAGGTGATGAAGAGCACCACCGTGCCGGTGCGCGTCTACGCCCCGGTCGGCCGCCACAAGGACCTGCTGGCCTACCTGGTTCGCCGGCTGCTCGAGAACGGCGCCAATTCCTCGTTCGTGAACCAGCTCGGCGACGAGTCGGTCGGCATGGACGCGCTGCTGGTCTCTCCGCTGTGGCTCGACCGCCAGGCCTCGCTGCCGCTGCCGCCCGAACTCTACGGCCCGGCGCCCGCGCGGCGCAACAGCAGCGGCGTCGACCTTGCGGTGGAATCGATGCGTGCCCCGCTGTTGGCCGCCTACGCCGATGCCGTGGTGCCGGTGGTGCCTGAATTCGATGCGCAGCGGGCCGAGGAGGCCCTCTCGACCTCGGTCGCCGCCTACCGCGGCTGGACCCGCACGCCGGTGGCGCAGCGCGCCGCCGCGCTGCGCCATGCGGCCGATGCGCTGCAGGCCGAGCTGCCGCGCTTCTGCGCCCTGCTGGTCAAGGAGGCCTTCAAGACCTGGGGCGACGCGGTGGCCGAGGTGCGCGAGGCGGTCGATTTCCTGCGCTACTACGCCGACGAGGCCGAGCGGCTGATGCAGCCGGTCGCGCTGCCCGGACCGACCGGCGAGAGCAACGAGCTGCGCCTCACCGGCCGCGGCCCCTGGGTCTGCATCAGCCCCTGGAATTTCCCGCTGGCGATCTTCGTCGGCCAGGTGGCGGCCGCGCTGGCGACCGGCAACACCGTTCTGGCCAAGCCGGCCGAGCAGACCCCGGCCGTGGCGTTGGAGGCGGTACGGCTGCTGCATGCCGCCGGCGTGCCGGGCGGGGCGCTGCAGCTGCTGCACGGCCCGGGCGAGACCGTCGGCGCCGCGCTGGTGGCGGCGCCCGGCGTGGCGGGCGTCGTCTTCACCGGATCGACCCAGGTGGCGAAGATCATTCACCGTGCGCTGGCGGCCAAGGACGGCCCGATCGTGCCGTTGATCGCCGAGACCGGCGGCATCAACGCGATGCTGGTCGACTCCAGCGCGCTGCCCGAGCAGGTGGTCGATGCCGTGGTGCAGAGCGCCTTCCGCTCGGCCGGCCAGCGCTGCTCGGCGCTGCGCCTGCTGCTGGTGCACGAGCAAATCGCCGAGCCGGTGATCGAGATGATCCGCGGCGCGGCGAAGGAGCTCCGCGCCGGCGATCCTGCCGCGCTGGCGACCGACGTCGGCCCGGTGATCGACCGCGAGGCCTTCGAGAACATCCAGCGCCACCTCCGGCGGCTGGATGCGGAGGCCAGGGTGCTGGTCGCACCGACCGCCACTGCCGTGGCCGAGAACCTGATCCCGCCCCACGCCTTCGAAGTGCCCGGCGTCGACCGCGTGACCGCCGAGATCTTCGGCCCGGTGCTGCAGGTGGTGCGCTGGTCCGGCGAGCCGCAGGCCGTGATCGACGCCATCAACCGGCTCGGCTTCGGGCTCACGCTGGGCATCCAGACCCGGATCGACAGCCGGGCCCTGATGCTGGCGGCGCGGGCCCATGTGGGCAACGTCTACGTCAACCGCAACATCATCGGTGCCGTGGTCGGGGTCCAGCCTTTCGGTGGCGAGGGGCTCAGCGGGACCGGTCCGAAGGCCGGCGGCCCCCACTATCTGCTTCGCTTCTGCGCGGAGCAAACGCTCACCATCAACACCACCGCCGCGGGCGGAAATGCGGCCTTGCTTGCCGCCATCGCATAACCGCCAAAGCAACGTGCATAGGCATGGCGCGGCGGGCGCCGCGCGACTATCGTGGCGCCTGTCCGTTCAACACCAAGGATCCCATGAGCTCCGAACTCTCCTACGTCCATCCGACCGCCAACAGCCCCTGGGGCACCTACCTGTCGCAGGTCGATCGCGTCGTCCCCTACCTCGGCGGCCTGGCCCGCTGGGTCGAGACCCTCAAGCGCCCGAAGCGCGCGCTGATCGTCGACGTGCCGATCGAGATGGATGACGGTTCGATCGCCCATTTCGAGGGCTACCGGGTGCAGCACAGCCTGTCGCGCGGCCCGGGCAAGGGCGGCGTGCGCTTCCACCCCGACGTCACGCTCGAGGAAGTGATGGCGCTGTCGGCCTGGATGACGGTCAAGACCGCCGCGGTCAACCTGCCGTACGGCGGCGCCAAGGGCGGCATCCGGGTCGACCCGAAGAAGCTGTCGCTGAAGGAGCTGGAAAAGGTCACGCGCCGCTATACCAGCGAGATCGGCATCATCATCGGCCCGCACACCGACATCCCGGCGCCGGACGTCAACACCAATGCCCAGATCATGGCCTGGATGATGGACACCTACTCGATGAACGTCGGCGGCACCGCCACCGGCGTCGTCACCGGCAAGCCGCTGCACCTGGGCGGCTCGCTGGGCCGGGTCAAGGCCACCGGCCGCGGCGTCTTCGTGACCGGCCGCGAGGCGGCGCGCCGCCTCGGGCTCGACCTGCGCGGCGCCCGCATCGCGGTGCAGGGCTTCGGCAACGTGGGCTCGGTGGCAGCCGAGCTGTTCGCCGAGGCCGGCGCGAAGATCGTCGCGGTGCAGGACCACACCGGCACCATCGTCAACGAGCAGGGGCTCGACCTCGCGAAGCTGGTGCCGATCTCGCGCACCGACGGCGTGGTCGGCTTCAAGGGCGGCGAGGTGGTCGACAACGAGGCCTTCTGGGACGTCGCCTGCGACATCTTGATCCCGGCCGCGCTCGAAGGCCAGATCACGGCCGAGCGGGCCGAGAAGACCAAGGCCAAGCTGGTGCTCGAAGGCGCCAACGGCCCGACCGTGCCGACGGCCGACGACGTCCTGGCCGAGCGCGGCGTGCTGGTGGTGCCCGACGTGATCTGCAACGCCGGCGGCGTCACGGTCAGCTACTTCGAGTGGGTGCAGGACTTCTCCTCCTTCTTCTGGGACGAGGACGAGATCAACGTGCGGCTCGACCGCATCATGATGAACGCGCTCAACCACATCTGGGACACCGCCGACAAGCACAAGATCACGCTGCGCACCGCCACCTATGCGGTGGCCTGCGAGCGCATCCTGATGGCGCGCGAGGAGCGCGGCCTGTACCCATGAGCCGCACGGCCGCTCCGAAGGCGAATACCGAAGCGCTGCTGCGCGAAGGTACTCCAGTGAGCCGCACGGCCGCTCCGAAGGCGAATACCGAAGCGCTGCTGCGCGAAGGTCCTCCAGTGAGCCGCCGGGCCGCTCCCAAGGCGTACACCGCAGCGCGCAGCGCGGAGGTTCCTTGATGCCCGCGTTGCCTGCCGCCGAGCTGGCGCGCATCGAGGCCTTGCTGGCCGGCGGCGGGCGCCGCCTGCTCGGGCTGGTCGGCGCGCCGGGCTCGGGCAAGTCGACCCTGGCGCGGGCGCTGCTCGAGGCCCTGCCGGGCCGCGCCCAGGTCGTGCCGATGGACGGCTTCCACCTGGCCAATGCGGAGCTGCAGCGGCTGGGCCGGGCCGGCCGCAAGGGCGCGCCCGACACCTTCGACAGCGCCGGCTACGTGGCCTTGCTGCAGCGCCTGCGGGCCCAGCCGGCCGGCGAGACCGTCTATGCGCCCGAGTTCCGCCGCGAGATCGAGGAGCCGGTCGCCGGGGCGATCGCGGTGCGGCCGGACACCCGCCTGGTCATCACCGAGGGCAATTACCTGCTGTTGGAGGAGGGCCCCTGGGCCCGGGTGGCGCCGCTGCTCGACGAGATCTGGTACGTGGACGTCGACGATGCGCTGCGCCGGGAGCGCCTGCTGCTGCGGCACCAGCAGTTCGGCCGCAGCCGCGAGGCGGCGCTGGCCTGGGTGGCGCAGACCGACGAGCCCAACGCGCAGCGCATCGCCGCCACGCGGCTGCGGGCGCAGCACGTCATTCGCTTCGACGCCTGAGCGGGGAACGCTGGAGCGCCC
The DNA here is from genome assembly GCF_056405295.1 of Variovorax sp. P1_H2. Classification (NCBI taxonomy): domain Bacteria; kingdom Pseudomonadati; phylum Pseudomonadota; class Betaproteobacteria; order Burkholderiales; family Comamonadaceae; genus Variovorax; species Variovorax sp. P1_H2. The sequence continues at coordinate 89,003 of NZ_JBFUCJ010000009.1, forward strand.
GGCCTGTCCAAGGCTGGGCCGCGCTCCCGCGGCTTGCTAGCATTCAGCACTCCGCCCAACCCATGCCTGCCATGCGCTTTACGTCCTGCCGCGCCGCCGCCACCGCGCTGCTGCTGCTTTCGTCCCTGGTCGCCGGCTGCAGCCTGAGCACGCCGCACCGCGTGTCCTACGAGCCGGAAGGGTTCGATTCCACGACCACCCACACGCGCAGCTACGCCGCCAACGAGGCCCAGACCTGCGAGGCGGCCCGGCGCGCGCTGCTGAGCCAGGGCTACATGGTGACCACGGCCAATGCCGACCAGGTGACCGGCCGCAAGAGCTTCCAGCCGGCCGCCGAGGTGCACGTGGAGGTGGAGTTCCGGGTCGTCTGCGCGCGCGAGAGCAATGGCCGGAGCGGGGGGCGCAGCACCATCGCCTTCGCCAGTGCGCTGCAGGACCGCTACGGCATCAAGAAGGTCAACAACTCGGCCACCGTCGGCGTCGGCGCGCTCGGCTCGCTGTCGCTGCCTTTCAGTTCGAGCGACGACGCGCTGGTCAAGGTGGCGAGCGAGACACTGACCGACGAGCGCTTCTACGACCGCTTCTTCTCGCTGATCGACCGCTTCCTGCCGGCCGCGGCGGAGGGCAAGCCGGTCGAGGCCTCGCCGGTGTCGACGCCGCCGCCGCTGATCGAGGCGCCGCTTTCGCCGGTGCCGCCGTCGCCGTCGCGCGGCTGAGGGGCTCCAGGCGGGCAGGCCGCGTCAACGCGCCAGGGTCGACTTGCCGAACAGGCTTTCGATCAGCTCGACCGCGATCTCGGCCGTCCGGTTGCGCACGTCCAGCGCCGGATTCAGCTCCACCACGTCGAGCGAACCGAGCCGTCCGGTGTCGGCGACCATTTCCATGCAGAGTTGCATCTCGCGCCAGGTCGGGCCGCCGCGCACGCCGGTGCCGACGCCCGGGGCGTAGTCCGGATCGAGGCAGTCGAGGTCGAAGCTCACGTGCAGGTGGGTGTCGTCATCGACGTCCTGCAGCGCCTCGGTCATCGTGGTGCGCATGCCGTGCTCGTCGATGTGGCGCATGTCGAAGACACCGAGGCCGAGCGCCCGGATCGCCGATTTCTCCTCGGCATCGACGCTGCGGATGCCCAGGAAGCGGATCGCGTCGTGCGCCAGCGCCGCCGGCTCGCCGCTCCAGCCGGTGAGCGCCGCCGGCCCGTGGCCGAGCAGGCAGGACACCGGCATGCCGTGCAGGTTGCCGCTCGGGCTGGTGGTCTCGGTGTTGACGTCGGTATGGGCGTCGAGCCACAGCACGCGCAGTTTCTGCCGCCGCTGGCGCACGTGCCGGGCGATCGCGCTGATGGAGCCGACCGCGATGCAGTGGTCGCCGCCCAGCAGCACGGGGAGTTGCCTGGCTTCCAGCGCCTGGTCGACCGCGTCGTAGACCAGGCGGTTCCATGCGATCACCTCGGGGAGGTGGTGCAGCCCCTCGGCCGGCGCCTCCCACGGCGTGCCCGGACCGGCCAGGTTGCCGCCGTCGATCACCTCGAAGCCGAGACCGGCCAGCGTGTTGGCGATCCCGGCCACCCGCAGCGCGTCGGGCCCCATGCCGGCGCCGCGGGTGCTGGCGCCGATGTCGGTCGGTGCGCCGATCAGTCGAAGGGTGCGGGTCATGCGCGGGTCTCCTGTTGCACGGATCAGCCGCTACGGTAGCGCACGCCCATGGCAAAGAGCAATCCGAACGAATTCCAGGAACACCGCGGAACCGGCTTTGCCGGGCCGCTGGTGTTGCCCCCGGCAGGGGGTGGGCGGGCGACACGAAGTGAGCCCAACCTGGGGGCGAGCGACCTCTAGGGGCGGGGCATCTTGCAGTCCGTTCCTTGCGCCAGCTCGTTGCCGGTGTAGATCGCATCGGTGCGGAAACCGTACTGGGTGCCTTCCCAGCCGACCTTGACCGCCTTGCCGTCGACCGGCGCGATCGTGTTGACCACCTGCGGCAGCAGCAGCTGGTGGTCTTCGGCGCGCATGCGCACCGGGCCGACCACCGAGTCGAAGCTCAGGTCTTCCATGGCCAGCGCCACCCTGGTGGTGTCGGTGCTGCCGGCCTTGTTGATCGCGGCGGCCAGCAGGCGCGGCGTCATCTCGATGCGGGGCGCCAGGAAGTCCTTGCCGGTCTTGGCCTTGTAGCTTCTGGCGAGCGCATCGACCTTGGGCGAATCGGCCTGGCCGGGATGCCATTCAGCGACCCAGGTCAGCCGGCCCAGCCGGGCCTGCGACACCGCCAGCACCGTGCCCGGCACCGAGCCGGCGCTGTGGTTGTAGTAGTGCAGGTCGTAGCCGGCATCGCCTGCGGCCTTGAGCAGCAGCGTCATGTCCTGGCCCCAGTTGCCGGTGATCACCGAATCGGCGCCCGACTGCTTGATGTTGGCGAGGTAGGGCGCGAAGTCCTTCACCTTGCCGATCGGGTGCAGCGTCTCGCCGACGAACTGGATGTCGGGCCGCGCGAGGCCGACCAGCTGGCGGCCGTAGCTGGCCCATTGCTTGCCGTGCGCGTAGTCCTGGTTCAGCAGGTAGACCTTCTTGACCTCGGGCGTCTTCTTGATCGTGTTGGCGATCGCCTTCATCTTCATCGCCGTGTTCGCGTCGGTCTGGAAGTGCCAGAAGCTGCAGGACTTGCCGGTCAGGTCGGGGTCGATCGACGAATGGTTCAGCACCAGCAGCTCCTTGCCCGGATTGCGCTGGTTCCAGCGGTTGACCGCCTGCACCAGTGCGCTGACCACCGAGGAGCCCGAGCCGCCGGTGACGATGGCGCGCGCACCCTGGTCGATGGCCGCCTGCAGCGCGCTCTGGCTCTCCTGGGCCGACAGCTTGCTGTCGAACTGCAGCAGCTGCAGCTGGGTGCCGCCGAGCACGCCGCCCTTGGCGTTGATGTCCTCGATCGCATATTGCGTGTGCGTGAGCATCAGCTCGCCGACGTTGGCGAAGGGGCCGGACAGGGGATCGATGTAGGCGATCTTGTAGGTCTGCTGGGCATGGGCGGCGCCGGCGGCGAGCAGGGCGGCGGCCGCGAGGGGCGCAAGCGGGCAGGGGAAGGTCATGGAGTCTCCGGTTCTTGGGGAAAGAAGAGTGGCGCGGCGCAGGCCGTGCGCTCGCGCAGCCCGAGCACCCGCCAGGCCAGCTTGCTGAGCTCGGCCACCACCTCGTCGGGCGTGAGCCGGCCGTCGGGCCGGTACCAGCTGTAGAGGAAGCCCGGCAGGCTCAGCGCCGCGAAGGCGGTGATCTTGGTTTCGCCGAAGTCGAGGTCGCCGTCGCTGCGGGCCTGCTCGAGCAGCGGAAAGAGCTGGTCGTAGAAGTGATGGGCCAGTTTCTTCTGCGCCGCGATGTACTCGGGCCGATAGACCTGCGGCTCCTTGTAGGCGAAGAAGGCGCAGGGGTGGTGCGCCACCGTCGCGCGAATGAGCCGCTCGATGCCGTCCTTGACCTTGTCGACCGCGCGGCGATCGTCGCCGGCGGCGAAGTCCATGGCGGTGAAGCAGTCGACCGCGGGCCGCCACGACAGCGTCTCGAAGATCTCCTGCTTGTCGCGGAAGTAGTAGTAGACGAAGGGCTTCGTGACGTCGAGCGCGCGCACGATCTGCGCCATCGTGGTGTTGGCGTAGCCTTGCGCGGCGAACAGCTGCGCCGCCGCCTGCAGGATGCGCTCTCGCTGGACGTCGGTGCCGGCCGTGGCGGCGCGCTGCCGGCCGCTGCCCTGCGGAAGGTCGCTGCGCGGGGAGGGCGCATCCTCGCGCCCAGAGGGTTTGTGCGGTGTCGCCGAAGTTATACCCATGGGTAGGATCTTGGTGCACCATGCTGCGCTTGGCAAGCGCCCGAGTTCTATCGATAACCCTGAGAGACTGACGCCATGGAGACAAGCGCCCTTCGCGAACTTCCCGATCGTCCGCAGCAGCCGCTGCACGAGTACCTTCGCACCCATGCGCGCGAGCGCGGCGGGCACCCGGCCTGCCTCTGGTACGGCCACGCGATGAGCTATGCCGAACTCGACGCGGCCAGCGACGCCTTCGCGGCCCGGCTGCAGGCCGTCGGCGTGAAGAAGGGCGAGCCCGTGGTGCTGTTCCTCAACAACTGCCCGCAGTACCTGGTCGCGCACTTCGGCATCCAGAAGATCGGCGCCATCGTCTGCCCGAGCGGGCCGCTCAACAAGGAGCACGAGCTGGCCTACCAGCTCAACGACCTGCAGGCGCGCGTGATCGTCGCCGCCTCGTCGCTGCTGCCGGTGGTCGACAAGGTGCGCGCGCAGAGCGCGCTCGCGCACGTGTTCGTGGTGCACTACGCCGACCTGCTGCCGGCGGCGCCCGCGCTCGACCTGCCGGCCGAACTG
>NZ_JBFUCJ010000010.1:0-91910 GCF_056405295.1 Variovorax sp. P1_H2
GTACAGCACGCCGGCCCAGAGCACCGTGCGGATGCGCCAGCTGAAGTGCGAGGCCTGCCAGCTGCCGGCGGCGTCCTCGCGCTTGACCAGGTCGATGACCAGCGCGATCACCAGCAGGCCGATCGAGGCCTGGGCGCCCGGCAGCACGGCGCCGACCGCCACCGCCAGGTGCAGGATGTAGCTGACCCAGCCCCAGGTCTTGAGCGAGTCGTCGGGCTCGGTGGTCACGATGTCGTTGGGCATGGCAGGCGCTCCTTTCAGTCGTTGGAAGCTTCGCGATCCTGCGCCTTGCGCAGGGCCTTTTCCTCGATGCCGMTGGTGCCTTCGCGGCGCTCGAGTTCGGCCACCACGTCGGCGGGCGAGAACCCGTAGTGCGCGAGCGCCACCATGCTGTGGAACCAGAGGTCGGCGACTTCGTTCACCAGTTTCGTGCGGTCGCCGCCGTGATCGGCATCCTTGGCGGCCATCACGACCTCGGTGGCCTCCTCGCCGATCTTCTTCAGGAAGGTGTCCGGACCGCGTTGCAGCAGGCGGGCGACGTAGCTCTTCTCGGGGTCGCCGCCGCGTGCCGGCAGCCGGCTCTCGATGACGGCGGCCAGGCGCGCCAGGGCGTCTTCGGCGTTGCGGGATTCGGTGCTCATCTCGGTGACGATGTATAGATCGAGGCCGGGTCTTTCAGGACCGGCTCGGTGACGGTCCATTGGCCGTTCACGTACTTGCTGAAGAAGCAGCTGTGGCGCCCCGTGTGGCAGGCGATGCCGGGCTCGTGGCCCTGCTGCGTGACCTTGAGCAGCACCACGTCGTTGTCGCAATCGATCCGGATCTCGTGCACGGTCTGCACATGGCCGGATTCCTCGCCCTTGAACCACAGCTTCTTGCGCGAGCGGCTGAAGTACACGGCGCGGCCGGTCTCGGCCGTCTTGGCAAGCGCCTCGCGGTCCATCCAGGCGAACATCAGCACGTCGTTGCTGCCCTGCTCCTGCGCGATCACCGGCACCAGGCCGTTCGCGTCCCATTTCACTTCGTCGAGCCAGTTCATAGCGGGCTATTGTCGGTCACAGGCGCACCGGGATGCCGCGCGCGGCCATCTGCCGCTTGGCGTCGCCGACCGTGAACTCGCCGAAATGGAAGATGCTGGCCGCCAGCACCGCGTCGGCGCCGCCGGCCTGGATGCCGTCGGCCAGATGCTCGAGACTGCCGACACCGCCGGAGGCGATCACCGGCACGCTGACGGCGTCGCTCACGGCCCGCGTGAGCTCGAGGTCGAAGCCGCTCTTGGTGCCGTCGCGGTCCATGCTGGTCAGGAGGATCTCGCCGGCACCGCGGCGCGCCATCTCGACCGCCCACTGCACGGCGTCGAGGCCGGTGTTCTTGCGCCCACCGTGACTGTAGACGTCCCAGCCGGGCCCGCGCCGCTCGGCGTCCTCGGGCGTGCGCCGCTTGGCGTCGATCGCCACCACGATGCACTGGGCGCCGTACTTCTGGGATGCGTCCTCGATGACCTGGGGATTGGCGATCGCGGCCGAATTGAAGCTGGTCTTGTCGGCCCCGGCATTGAGCAGCCGGCGGACGTCCGCCACCGTGCGCACGCCGCCGCCGACAGTCAGCGGAATGAAAACCTGGGAGGCCACCGCCTCGATGATCGGCAGGATCAGGTCGCGGCCGTCGCTGGTGGCGGTGATGTCGAGGAAGGTCAGCTCGTCGGCGCCCTGGGCGTTGTAGCGGGCCGCGATCTCGACCGGGTCGCCGGCGTCGCGCAGTTCGACGAAGTTGACGCCCTTGACGACGCGGCCGCCGGTGACGTCGAGACAGGGAATGATGCGTTTGGCAAGCATGGTGGAAATTCGGACGGTGAAGGGTTCAGACGACCTTGAGCTGCTGCCAGCCCTGCCACTGGGCGCCGGGCGCCAGCAGCACGGCTTCGTCGATGCGGGCGGCCTCGACGCAGAGCATGTGGCGCCAGCCGTCGTCGGGCAGGTCGTCGAGCTGGGCGGAGAGTGCCGGGCCCGGATTCCAGACCACGGTCTCGGTGCAACTTGCGCTTTGCGAAATCTCGAGTGTGCCCGAAGGCTGCACCAGCCGAAGCGGCCGGGCGGGCGCGGCGTAGACGCTGTCGAATTCGGCGCCGAAACCCAGCGCCGGCGCCATCTCGACATGCTGGTCGTCGCGCACCGCATCCCAGCGGTTGGCGCCCTGCAGGCCCTCGAGCCGAACCCGGGTGACATCGTCGACCCGCAGGTAGCTATGGAGCGCGGCCGCGAAGGGCCAGGGCTCGCCGCCCATGTTGTCGATCGACAGCACGATGCGCAGCGCGTGCGGCGCCAGGGTCACGGCCAGGCGGGCCCGGAACGCGTGCGGCCAGAGGGCGCGGGTGGCCGTATCGTCGCGCAACGCCAGCACGACGGTGTCGCGCCGGTCGTCGGCCTGCGCCTCGGCTGTCCAGGCCAGGTTGCGGGCGAAGCCGTGCTTGGGCAGCAGGCCACGCTGGTTGAACTGCGGCCAGCAGACCGGCACGCCGCCGCGGATCGGGCTGCGGCCGTCGAAGCGGGCCTCGGGGCTCAGGTAGAGCCGTTCGACGCCATCGGCGGTCATCCAGGACAACACGTGGGCGCCATGCAGCGCGACGGTGCAGCTGTCGCCGCCGGGCAGCGCCAGGCGCACGGCCGGCTGGCCGCGATAGGCGAGGGCTTGGAAAGTCATGGCCCGATTCTAGGTTTGGCCGGTGCTTGCGTGCGGGAGCGCCGACACGCGCGCTGGTTTCCGTGCCGGACGCCATCCGGCGCCCGCCTCGACCGGCCCCGGGGCGAGGCTATGCGGCGTCGGCGAGTTCGTCGGCGCGGGCCTGGGCGGCGGCGAAATCCAGGTCGCCCGAATAGATGGCCCGACCACAGATCACGCCCTCGATGCCGTCCGCCTCGACCGCGCAGAGCTTGTCGATGTCGGCCATGTTCGAGAGCCCGCCAGAAGCGATCACGGGGATGGTCAGCGCCTGGGCCAGCCGCACCGTGGCGTCGATGTTGATGCCCGACAGCATGCCGTCGCGGCCGATGTCGGTGTAGATGATCGACTCGACGCCGTAGTCCTCGAACTTCTTGCCGAGATCGGCGACCTCGTGCCCGGTCAGCTTGCTCCAGCCGTCGGTCGCCACCTTGCCGTCCTTGGCATCCAGGCCGACGATGATGTGGCCGCCGAAGGCGCTGCAGGCATCCTTCAGGAAGCCGGGGTTCTTGACTGCGGCGGTGCCGATGATGACGTAGCGCAGGCCGTCGTCGATGTAGCGCTCGATGGTGTCGAGGTCGCGGATGCCGCCACCGAGTTGCACCGGGATGTCGTCGCCGACCGCCTTCAGGATCGCCTTGATCGCCGCATGGTTCTGCGGCTTGCCGGCAAAGGCGCCGTTCAGGTCGACCAGGTGCAGTCGGCGTGCGCCGGCTTCGAGCCACTTGCGTGCCATCGCGGCCGGGTCTTCGCCGAAAGTGGTGGACTGGTCCATATCGCCCTGCTTGAGGCGAACGCAGTGGCCATCTTTGAGGTCGATCGCAGGAATGAGGAGCATGGTGATGCGGGATTGCGTGGCGTACGGAGAGGGATGGGGACGGTGGACGGAATAAAGCGCGATGGTACCCAACCCGGCAAGCCAGCGAACGCGGGCCCGGTCGAAGCGTGGGAGCGTTCAGTGCGTCAGGGATTCCAGTGGAGGAAGTTTCGATAGAGCTGCAACCCGTGGTCCGCACTCTTCTCCGGGTGGAACTGGGTGGCAAAAATGTTATCGCGTGCCAGGGCGGCGGTAAAGCGCCCGCCGTAGTCGGCCTCGCCGGCGCTGTGCGCCGGGTCGGCGGGCTCGGCATAGAAGCTGTGGACGAAATAGAAGTAGCTCTGGTCGGGCACGCCGGCCCAGACCGGGTGCGCCCGCGTCTGCAGCACTTGGTTCCAGCCCATCTGCGGCACCTTGTAACGGCTGCCGTCCGGCTGCAGGCGTCCTTGGAGCTCGAACTTGCGGACGTTGCCGGGGATCAGGCCCAAGCCGTCGGTCGGCCCTTCGTCGCTGTGCGACAGCAGCATCTGCATGCCGACGCAGACGCCGAACAGCGGTTTGCCGGCGGCCGCCTCGAGCACCGACTCGAGCAGGCCCGAGTCGGCCAGCTCGCGCATGCAATCGGGCATCGCGCCCTGCCCCGGCAGCACCACGCGGGTGGCCCGGCGAACCACGTCGGGATCGGAGGTGACGAACACCTCGACGCCGACCTGGTCGGCGGCGTGCTGCACGGCCTGCGACACCGAGCGCAGGTTGCCCATGCCGTAGTCGACGACGGCGACGGTATTGGAGGTCATGAGAGAGTTCGGCGGCTCAGAGCGAGCCCTTCGTCGAGGGAATGACGCCGGCCGAGCGCGGGTCGAGCTCGAGCGCGGCCCGCAGCGCCCGTGCGAAGGCCTTGAACACGGTTTCGCACTGGTGGTGCGCGTTGACGCCCTTGAGGTTGTCGATGTGCAGGGTCACGAAGGCGTGGTTGGCGAAGCCCTGGAAGAACTCGTAAGTCAGCTGGCTGTCGAAGGTGCCGATCATGCCGCTGGTGAAGGGCACGTCCATCACCAGGCCGGGGCGGCCCGAGAAGTCGATCACGACACGGCTCAGCGCCTCGTCGAGCGGCACGTAGGCATGCCCATAGCGTCTGATGCCCTTCTTGTCGCCGACCGCCTTGGCCACCGCCTGGCCCAGCGTGATGCCGACATCCTCGACCGTGTGGTGGCCGTCGATGTGCAGGTCGCCCTGGCAGTCGATGTCGAGGTCGATCAGGCCGTGGCGGGCGATCTGGTCGAGCATGTGGTCGAAAAAACCGATGCCGGTCGACAGTTTCGCGCGGCCGGTGCCGTCGAGGTCGACCTTGACCGTGATCCTGGTTTCGGCCGTGTTGCGCGTGACGCAGGCCGAGCGCGCGCCGGCGGCGACGACGGCTTCGGGTGCCAGAGGGGTGTTCATAGTGAGGCTTCGAGGGCGGCGAGCATCTGCGCGTTCTCGTCGGCGGTGCCGACCGTCAGGCGCAGGCAGTTCGCCAGCAATGTGTGCATTTTAGAAACGTTCTTGACCAGCACGCCGCGAGCCTTCATGCCCTCGAAGGTCTTTGCCGCGTCAGGGACCCGGATCAGGATCATGTTGGCCTCGCTCGGCCAGCTCCGGACCGCCGGCAGCCGGGCCAGCCGCTCGACCAATCCGGCGCGCTGGCTGCGGATCTCGGCCGCCTGGGCGTCGAACACCGCGGCGTGTTCGAGCGCGAACAGCGCGCACTCGCAGTTGAGCACGCTGATGTTGTAGGGCGGGCGCACCTTGTCGATCTCCGCCACCAGCGCCGCCGGCCCCATCAGGTAGCCCAGGCGGGCCCCGGCCAGGCCGAACTTGCTGAGCGTGCGCATCAGCAGCACGTGGCCGTGGCGCGCCACCCGATCGATGTAGCTGCGGCCCGCGAAGGGCTGGTAGGCCTCGTCGATGACCACCAGCCCGCCCTGGGCGCCCTGGGCCTCGACGATCTTCTCGATCACGGCGTCGTCCCAGAGGTTGGCGGTCGGGTTGTTCGGGTAGGCCAGGAAGACGATGGCAGGCTTCTCGCTGGCGATGGCGTCGAGCATCGCGCCCTCGTCGAGCTCGAAATCGGCGGTGAGCGGGACGCCGACGAAGCGCAGGCCCTGCAACTGCGCGCTCATGGCGTACATCACGAAGCCGGGCACCGGCGCCAGGATCGTGGCGCCGGGCAGGTCGCAGGCGATCGCCAGCAGGGAGATCAGCTCGTCCGAGCCGTTGCCGAGCATCAGCGCGAAGCCCTCGGGCATGCCGGCATGGGCAGCCAGGGCCCGCTGCAGATCGGCGCCGCGCTCGCCGGGATAACGGTTCAGCGCCACGGCGCCCAGCCGCTGGCCAAGCGCCGCCTGCAGCGCCGACGACAGGCCGTGGGGGTTCTCCATGGCATCGAGCTTGATCAGGCCGCGGGCATCCTGCACGGCATAGGCATGCATGGATTGCACGTCGGCGCGGATGCGCGCCAGCGCACGGCGGGTGTTGTCGATGGCGGTCATGGCAGGGTCGGTCAGTTGCAGGGGTAGCTGTTGCGCAGCGCGGCCGAGAGCACCAGCTGGACCGGCATGTCCGCCTCGTAGCTTTCGGCGTTGCGCGTCAGTTCGGTTTGATAGAGGGAGCGTGCCATCACCGGTTCGAGGCGGCGCCCGTTGATGCAGAACAGCGGCTTCTGGCCGGCACGCCGCTCAGCCTCGCTGGCTTCGCGCAGGCCTTCCATGACGCCGACCAGGTAGTAGTTGGCGTAGAGCTTGCCGTCCTTCTCGTTGGCCTCGAGCATGCGAATTTCTCGGATCGACATCGCCTGCGCGAATGTCGACAGCGCAAACAGAAAGACGCCGGCCGCCCCGAAGAGGATCAGTCGCGCGGGCGGGGCTTGATCAGCACGCATGGGTTCCCTGCAAAAACCGCCCAGCCTTCGAGATCGCGGGTGACGACCGAGCGGGCCCCCACCACGGCACCGTCGCCGATCGTGACGCCGGGCGCAACGAAGGATTCGGCGGCCAGCCAGACGCCATCGCCGACCTGGATGTCGTCCCAGATCAGCGGAAAGTTGGGCAGCTTGTAGTCGTGCGTGCCGGTGCACAGCCACACCCGCTGCGAGACGCAGCAGTTCTTGCCGATGCGGACCTGGCCGTAGTTGTAGATCTCGACCCCCTCGCCGATGGCCGTGTACTCGCCGATCTCGAGGTTCCAGGGCATCAAGACCTTGACGCCGGTGCTGACCAGCACCCGCTCGCCGATCCGGGCCCCGAAAAGCCGCAGCAGGAACAGCCTCAGCGGCGAGAACGCACGCGGTCCGGCACGGCCCAGCAGGCCCCAGACCAGCATCCAGGCAACGCGGCGCAGCTTCTGGCCCAGGCTCCAGGGATGCCCGCGGCTGGACTTCAGGTCCATGGCGCCCTGTGTCATGGCTTTGCGTCGCGCAACCGCATTTCGGCGGCCCGCGCATGCGCCTGCAGGCCTTCGCCGTGCGCCAGCACCGAGGCCACCTGACCCAGCGTCTGGGCGCCCTCCTCGCTGACTTCGATCAGGCTCGATCGCTTCTGGAAATCGTAGACCCCGAGCGGCGAGCTGAAGCGCGCCGTGCCGCTGGTGGGCAGCACGTGGTTCGGACCGGCGCAGTAGTCGCCGAGGCTTTCGCTCGTGTAGGCGCCCAGGAAGATCGCGCCGGCATGCCTGAGCAGCGGCTCCCAGCGGTGCGGCTCCCGGCTGCTGACTTCGAGGTGCTCGGGGGCGATGCGGTTGCTGATCTCGCAGGCTTCCTCCATGCTGCGGGTGTGGATCAGCGCGCCCCGGCCGTTGAGCGAGGCGGCGATGATTTCGGCCCGCGGCATCGCGGGCAGCAGGCGGTCGATTTCCTGTTGCACGCGCTCGATGTAGCCGGCGTCGGGGCTGAGCAGAATGCTCTGCGCGAGTTCGTCGTGCTCGGCCTGGCTGAACAGGTCCATGGCCACCCAGTCGGGCGGCGTGCTGCCGTCGGCCAGCACCAGGATCTCGCTCGGACCGGCGATCATGTCGATGCCGACGGTGCCGAACACCCGCCGCTTGGCGGCCGCCACGTAGGCGTTGCCGGGGCCGGTGATCTTGTCGACCGCCGGAATCGTCGCCGTGCCGTAGGCCAGCGCCGCCACGGCCTGGGCGCCGCCGATCGTGAAGGCGCGCGTGACGCCCGCGACGTGGGCGGCGGCCAGCACCAGCGGATTCTTCTCGCCACCCGGCGTGGGCACGACCATGATGATTTCGCCGACGCCCGCCACGTGCGCCGGGATCGCGTTCATCAGGACGCTCGACGGATAGGCGGCCTTGCCGCCTGGGACGTAGATGCCGACACGGTCCAGCGGCGTCACCTTCTGGCCCAGCAGCGTGCCGTCGGCATCGCGGTAGCTCCAGCTCTCGCCACTGGCCTTCTTCTGGGCCTCGTGGTAACTGCGGACGCGGCGCGCCGCGGCCTCGAGCGCATCCTTTTGCTGCGCCGGCAGCGACTCGAAGGCGGCGCGCAACTCGACGGCCGTGAGTTCCAGCGCCGGCATGCCGTCGACGTCGAGGCGGTCGAAGCGCCGCGTGTAGTCGAGCACCGCCTCGTCGCCCCGGCGCTGCACGTCGGCCAGGATGTCGGCCACCACCTGCTCGATGGCCGCATCCGCTTCGGCGGACCAATGCAGGCGCGCCTTGAACTCGGCCTCGAAGGCGGCCGAAACGGTGGACAGGCGGGCGGGTGCGGCTTTCAGGTTCATTTCGATGTCGGAATGGCCGATGCGAAGGCATCGACGATGCGGCGGATGGCCTCCTGCTTGAGCTTGAGCGCCGCCTGGTTGACCACCAGCCGGGCGCTGATGTCCATGATGCGCTCGACCTCGACCAGCTGGTTGGCCTTGAGGGTGTTGCCGGTCGAGACCAGGTCRACGATCGCGTCGGCCAGGCCGGTGAGCGGCGCCAGCTCCATGCTGCCATAGAGCTTGATCAGGTCCACATGCACGCCCTTGCTGGCGAAGAACTCGCGCGCCAGGCCGACGTACTTGGTCGCCACCTTGAGGCGCGAACCCTGCTTCACGGCCGAGGCGTAGTCGTAGTCGGCGCGCACCGCCACGCTCAGGCGGCAGGCCGCGATGCGCAGGTCGAGCGGCTGGTAGAGCCCCTGGTTGCCGTGCTCGAGCAACACGTCGAGCCCGGTCACGCCGAGATCGGCGCCGCCGTACTGCACGTAGGTCGGCACGTCCGAGGCGCGCACCAGCACCACACGGACATCGGGCCGGGTCGTCCCGAGGATCAGCTTGCGCGACTTCTCGGGGTCCTCGGTCACCTCGATGCCGGCCGCGGCCAGCAGCGGCAGGGTCTCCTCGAAGATGCGGCCCTTCGACAGCGCCAGCGTGATCACGGCTGCACCTCGGCCGGTCCGGCGACCCGCTCGATGTCGGCGCCGAGGCCGCGCAGCTTGCCTTCCATGCGGTCGTAGCCGCGGTCGAGGTGGTAGATGCGGTCGACCAGCGTCTCGCCGTCGGCCACCAGGCCGGCGATCACGAGGCTGGCCGAAGCGCGCAGGTCGGTCGCCATCACGGTGGCGCCGGAGAGCTGCGCGACACCCTCGATCACCGCCACCTTGCCGTCGGTCTGGATCTTGGCGCCCAGGCGCAGCATCTCGTCGACGTGCATGAAGCGGTTCTCGAAGATCGTCTCGGTCACGGTCGAGGTGCCCTCGGCAATCGCGTTGAGCGCCATGAACTGGGCCTGCATGTCGGTCGGGAAGCCCGGGTATTCGGTGGTGCGGAAGCTCTGCGCCTTGAGCCGGACCTGGCTCTGCACGCGGATGCCGCCGTCGACCGCCGACACCTGGGCGCCGGCTTCGCGCAGCTTCTCGATCACGGCGTCGAGATGGTCGGCCCGGCCATGCTTCAGGAACACGTCGCCGCCGGCCGCGGCCACGGCGCACAGGAAGGTGCCGGCCTCGATCCGGTCGGCCACCACCTGGTGCGTGCAGCCGTCGAGCCGCGCCACCCCCTGGATGCGGATGCGGCTGGTGCCATGGCCTTCGATCTTCGCGCCCATGGCGATCAGCATCTCGGCCAGGTCGGCGATCTCGGGCTCCTGGGCGGCATTCTCGAGAACGGTCTCGCCCTCGGCCAGCGCCGCGGCCATGAGGAAGTTCTCGGTGCCGGTGACGGTCACCATGTCGGTCGTGATGCGGGCGCCATGCAGGCGCTCGCGGCCGCCGCCGATGCGCGCCACCATGTAGCCGTGCTCGACCACGATCTCGGCACCCATGGCCTGCAGGCCCTTGATGTGCTGGTCGACCGGACGCGAACCGATCGCGCAGCCGCCCGGCAGCGAGACCTTGGCCCGGCCGAAGCGCGCCAGCAGCGGACCGAGCGCGAGCACCGAGGCCCGCATCGTCTTGACCAGCTCGTACGGTGCCTCGGGCACCTCGAGTAATCGCGCATCGATGCGCACCGTGCCGTTGTCGTCGCGGTCGGCGCTGACGCCCATGTTGTGGACCAGCTTGAGCATGGTCGCGACATCCTTCAGGCGCGGCACGTTGTGCAGCGTCACCGGACGGTCGGTCAGCAGGGCTGCGCACAACTCGGGCAGCGCGGCGTTCTTGGCGCCGGAAATGAGTACCTCGCCGCGGAGCTTGCGCCCGCCGCGAATCAGGAGTTTGTCCATGAGGAATCCAGCGAAAATCTAGCGGTTCTGGCCTGCCCACTCGGCAGGCGTGAAGGTTTTCATCGAAAGCGCATGCACTTCGTCGGTGTGCATTTTGGCACCCAGGGTGGCATAGACCCGCTGATGCCGCTGGATGGGGCGCTTGCCCTCGAACTCGGGCGAGACGATGGTCGCATACCAGTGGCGGCCATCGCCCTCGAGCGTGATGTGGTCGCAGGCCAGGCCGGCCTCGATGATCGATTGAAGTTCTTCTGCAGTCATGTCAGTGTTCCAGCGCGCGATTGCGTGACCCGCGACGCATGAAGCCGGCCCGGCGCAAGGCCAGGGATACCGCGGAACCGGCTTTGCCGGGCCGCTGGTATCGCCCCCTTGAGGGGGAGGCGCCGCAGGCGCTTCGGGGGTGTTTCATTTCATCCACGAATTTTGTAGCCGATGCGCAGCAGGTGGACCGCAATGGCGCTCACCACCAGCCAGGCACCGCCGACGATCGCCAGGCTCAGCCAGGGCGACGTATCGCTGACGCCGAAGAAGCCGTAGCGGAAGCCATMGATCATGTAGAAGAAAGGGTTCAGGTGGCTCACGGCCTGCCAGAAGGGCGGCAGCGAGCCGATCGAATAGAACACGCCGGACAGGAAGGTCATCGGCATGATCAGGAAGTTCTGGAACACCGCCATCTGGTCGAACTTCTCGGCCCAGAGGCCGGCGATCAGGCCCAGCGTGCCCAGGATGGCGGCGCCCAGGAAGGCGAAGACCAGGATCCAGAGCGGCGCCACGAAGCCCGGCATGGCGAAGAAGGCAGTCACGACGAACACGCCGAGGCCCACTGCCAGTCCGCGCACGATGGACGATCCGACGTAGGCCAAGAACCAGCCCCAGTGGGACAGCGGCGTCAGCAGCACGAACACCAGGCTGCCCATGATCTTGCTCTGGATGATCGACGACGAGCTGTTGGCGAAGGCGTTCTGCAGCACGCTCATCATCACGAGGCCGGGCACCAGGAAGGCGGTGTAGCTCACTGTGCCGAAGACCTTGACGTGGTCCTCGAGCACGTGGCCGAAGACCATCAGGTAGAGCACCGCGGTCAGCACCGGGGCGCCGACGGTCTGGAAGCCGACCTTCCAGAAGCGCAGCGTTTCCTTGTAGAGCAAGGCGCGCCAACCCAGCGCGTTGATCATCATGCGAGCCTCCATGCCCGGCCCGGCGCGGCGCTCATCTCGCGACCTCCAGCGGCGTCTGCTCGCCCGCCATCAGATCGATGAAGACGTCCTCGAGGTCGGCCTTGCGCATCTCGACGTCCTCGACGTCGAGGCCGGCTTCGCGGATCGCGGCCAGCAGCTGCTCGACCTCGTGGGCGTTCTGCGCGGGCAGCTGCACGATGCGGCCGGTGATGCGGGCGTGCTGGGCGATCGACCAGGGCAGCAGGCCGTCGGTCTTGAAGCGCAGCACGTTGCTGGCGGCCGAGCGCAGCAGTTCGCTGGTGCGATCGAGCGCGATCACGCGGCCCTGCTTGAGCATCGCGATCCGATGGCAAAGCGCCTCGGCTTCCTCGAGGTAGTGGGTGGTCAGCAGCACCGTGCTGCCCTGCTTGTTGAGCTTGGCCACGAACTGCCACAGTGTCTGGYGCAGCTCGACGTCGACGCCCGCGGTGGGCTCGTCCAGCACGATCACCGGCGGCTTGTGGACCAGCGCCTGCGCAACCAGGACGCGCCGCTTCATGCCGCCCGAGAGCTGGCGCATGTTGGCGTTCGCCTTGTCGGCCAGGCCCAGGCTTTGCAGCAGTTCGTCGATCCAGGCGTCGTTGTTCCGGATGCCGAAATAGCCCGACTGGATGCGCAGCGCCTCGCGGACATTGAAGAAGGGGTCGAAGACCAGCTCTTGCGGCACCACGCCGAGATGGCGGCGCGCCTGCGCGTAGTCCTTCTGGACGTCGAATCCATGGACCCGGATGGTGCCGCTGGTCGGCCGGGACAGGCCAGCGAGCATGCTGATCAGGGTGGTCTTGCCGGCGCCGTTCGGGCCCAGCAGGCCGAAGAACTCGCCTTCCTCGATCTGGAAGCTCACGTCATCGACGGCACGAAGCCCGGGCTTGCCCTGGTTTCGTTGTTGGCGTGAGGGGGGATAGGTCTTGGAGACCGACTGGAAGGAGATCGCGGGCATGACAGCCCGCCATTTTAAGCGGCCGCCGGTTTTCTAGGGGGCAGCGGGCAAAAGGCCTGCGATTCCGTAGAGCGCGGCCAATTCGCGCAGGCGCGCCGGGAGGCCCTTCACCGCGAAGCCGCGACCGAGGGCGCTGGACTCGCGCCGGCACTCGAGCAGTACCGCCAGCGCCGAGGAGTCGAACTCGACCAGGGCGCTGGCATCGACCACGGTGCCGGTGTCGGTCTGCCCGGCCAGCCCCTGCTGGAGCATGTAGGCGCAGGCAGGCGCTTCGTCGTGCGTCAACTTGGGGGGCAGCACCAGCATCGCCGACTCAGCTCTTGCCGTTGTTCTTGTTGCGCGCTTCCAGGACGGCGATCAAGCCGTCGATGCCCTTGCTGTTGATCTGCTGCGCGAACTGGGTGCGGTAGGTATCCACCAGCCACACGCCCAGCACGTTGATGTTGTAGATCTTCCAGCCGCCGGCCTCCCCCGGGGTCTTCTCGAGCCGATAGTCGAGTTGCACCGGATCGCCGCTGCCTTTGACTTCGGTGCGCACCAGCACTTCCTTGTCGTCGGGCGAGCCACGGAAGGGGCGCACGCTCACCGTCTGGTCGCTGACCTGGTCGAGCGCACCCGCGTAGGTGCGCACCAGCAAGGTCTTGAACTCTTCCTCGAGGCGCTTCTGCTGCTCCGGCGTGGCCTGGCGCCAGGCCGGGCCGACGGCCGAAGACGTCATCCGCAGGAAATTCACGTTCGGCATGATCTTGCTGTCGACCAGCTGCATGATCTTGCCGATGTCGCCGGCCTTGATCGACTTGTCGGCCTTGATGGTGTCCAGCACGTCCGAAGACAGGCGCTTGATCAGGACATCGGGCGCCTCGTCGGCGGCCTGGGCCGCCGGCACGAATCCGACCGCGGCGCCGACCAGCAGCAGGCCGGCGAGCGCCAGGCGTCCCAATGCACGGCGTTGAAGATTCTGGTTCATCGAGTCAATCCCTTGTATCAAAAGTCGGGCAAACGCCCTGACGGGTTGGAGCCCTGCGACACCGGCGGGGTTCCACGGCGCGCACCAGGTGCTGCGACCGAATGCAACGAAGCCGGGTCGGGCGCGACCGCCCCTAGTTGCCGTCGTCGGGCGGATTTCCATCGTGAACTTCACTGCGTCGGCGCTGCAGGAAGGCATCACGGGTGAAGGTGTATCGGTCGAGCGCCGCGTCCTCGAGCAACTGCCCCACCCGCAGCAGGTTGGCGCGGATGTCGATCAGGCGCAGAGCGTACATCGAATTGCGCACCGGGATGTCGGCGATCTGGCTGACCAGATCGCCTTGCACATCGACCGGCAGCGCGACGGTGTCGCGCAGGGTCGACGGGCCCAGGAGCGGCAGCACCAGGTACGGGCCCGCCGGAACACGCCAGCGGCCCAGCGTCTGGCCGAAGTCCTCGCTGTGGCGGTCGATGCCGAGCTCGGTGGCCACGTCCAGCACGCCGCCGAGGCCGAAGACCGTGTTGACGTTCACGCGCATGAAGGTCTGGGCACTGTCCTGGAGCTTCAGCTGCGCCACGCTGTTGGCAAAACTCCAGACGTCCGACAGATTGCCGAAGAAGTTGTTCACGCCGGTGCGGATCGGCGAGGGCAGAACCTTGACATAGGCCGTCGCGGCCGGCTTCAGCAGCGCGTCGTCGAGCGCGTTGTTGAAGCGATAGACCTGTCGATTGAGCGGCTCAAGGGGGTCCGCGGGGTTGGCGTTCGGACCGGTCGCACAACCCGTGGCGAGAACGAGGACGCCAGCGGCGAATGTCGCGCGCACGCCGGTGGCGAAGCGGGCACGCGCGGCCGAGCCGGCGAAAGAAGATCGTGGTTTCATTTCTTGTTGTTGGCGGGAGCGGGACCGGATGGAGTGCTTCCTTCTGCCGCCTTGCTGTAGAGGAACTGGCTGATCAGATTTTCCAGCACGACGGCTGATTGGGTATCGGTCACGACATCGCCGGCTTGAAGGGTCTTTTCGTCGGCGCCGGCTTCGATCCCGATGTACTGCTCGCCGAGCAGGCCGCTGGTCAGGATCTTGAAGGAGCTGTCCTTGGGGAAACTGTAGCGGTTCTGCAGCGCCAGCGTCACGGCCGCCTGGAAGTTCTTGTCGTCGAACGTGATGGCTTCGACGCGTCCGACCACCACCCCGGCGCTCTTGACTGCGGTCTGCGGCTTGAGGCCGCCGATGTTGTCGAAGCGCGCGGTCACGTTGTAGGTCTTCTGGAAGTTCAGGCCCAGAAGGTTGGCCGACTGCAGCGCCAGGAAGAGCAGCGCGGCGCCGCCGATCAGCACGAACAGGCCGACCCAGATGTCATTGTTGGAACGTTGCATGTGTTGCACTCTCTCTGAACGATTGGCCTAGGGCCGCCTAAATGCTGAACATCATGGCGGTCAGCATGAAATCGAGCCCGAGCACGCTGAGCGAGGCGACCACCACCGTGCGCGTGGTGGCGCGCGACACGCCCTCGGGCGTCGGCTGCGACTGGTAGCCCTGCAGCAGCGCGATGAAGGTCACGGCGACGCCGAAGACGATGCTCTTGACGACGCCGTTGCCGACGTCGCGCCAGACATCGACGCCACCCTGCATCTGGCCCCAGAAGGCCCCGGAGTCGACGCCCAGCATCAGCACGCCCACCACGTAGCCGCCGATCACGCCGACCGCGCTGAACACCGCCGCCAGCAAGGGCATGGTGATCACGCCGCCCCAGAAGCGCGGCGCCAGGATGCGCTGCACCGGATCGACCGCCATCATCTCCATGGCGCTGAGTTGCTCGCCCGCCTTCATGAGGCCGATCTCGGCGGTGAGCGAGGTGCCGGCGCGGCCCGCGAACAGCAGCGCCGCCACCACCGGGCCGAGCTCGCGCACCAGGCTCAGTGCAACCAGCAGGCCCAGCGCCTCCGACGAGCCGTAGCGCTGCAGCGTGTAGTACCCCTGCAGCCCCAGCACGAAGCCGACGAACAGTCCCGAGACGGCGATGATCGCCAGCGAATAGTTGCCCAGGAAGTGGACCTGGTCGCGCACCAGCCCGAAACGGCGCAGGCTGTGCGCACCACGCAGCAGGAGCTGCAGGAACAGGCGCGCGCCGAGCCCGAGGTCGGCCAGTTTGCTTCGCACGGCGAAGCCCACGTCGGCCGGCTTGTACCAGCTCATTCGCGTCCCCCCTGCGCATTGCCGAAATCGGCCTCGACGCCGACCGCGGGATAGTGGAAGTGCACCGGCCCCTCGGGCAGCGCATTGACGAACTGGTGGACCAGCGGATCGGTGCTGACGCGCACCTCTTGCGGCTTGCCCTGCGCGGCAATGCCGCCATTGGCCAGGATGATCACGTGGTCGGCGATGTGGAAGGTCTCGTCGAGGTCGTGCGACACGACCACGCTGGTGAGGCCCAGCGTGTCGTTGAGCTGCCGGATCAGCCGCGCCGCGGTGCCGAGCGAGATCGGGTCGAGGCCGGCGAAAGGTTCGTCGTACATGACGAGGTCGGGGTCGAGCGCGATCGCGCGCGCCAGCGCCACGCGCCGCGCCATGCCGCCCGACACCTCGCTGGGCATCAGTTCGCGCGCGCCGCGCAGGCCGACCGCGTCGAGCTTCATCAGCACGATGTCGCGGACCAGCCCTTCGGACAGGCGCGTGTGCTCGCGCAGCGGAAAAGCCACGTTGTCGAACACGCTCATGTCGGTGAAGAGCGCGCCGAACTGGAACAGCATGCCCATGCGGCGCCGGGCCGCATAGAGCGCTTCGGGTGCCAACTGGCCCACATCCTCGCCGTTGACCAGCACCTGGCCGCGGCGCGCACGCACCTGGCCGCCGATCAAGCGCAGCACGGTGGTCTTGCCGCCGCCCGAAGCGCCCATCAATGCCGTCACCTTGCCGCGCGGCACCGAGAACGAGACGCCGTCGAGGATCGCGCGATCGCCGTAGCCGAAGGCGACGTCGCGGAATTCAACGAGGGAAGAGGAAGGTGCAGGATTCATGACAATGAAAAAGCCGGGGCACCCCTGAGGACATCCCGGCTCGCGGTAACGCTCAATGATAAGGGAAGCACGAAGCTTGCCCGCGCCGACCGCCCCAAGGCAGGCACGCGCCCCCTCGAGAGGCAGCGAACCACACGAAGCGGGGAGCGTGGGGGCCCAGGCCGGCGCCGGGCCGCCCCAAGGCGGCCTGCGCCCCCTCGGGGGGCAGCGACCACACGCAGTGAGGGAGCGTGGGGGTCAGTTCAGCGCGGCAGGTCGCTGAAGCCCATGAGGAATTCGTCGACCGAGCGCGCAGCCTGGCGGCCTTCGCGGATCGCCCACACCACCAGCGACTGGCCACGGCGGATGTCGCCGGCGGCGAAGACCTTCGGCACGTTGGTCGCATAGCCGCCGATGAAGTCGACGCTCGCCTTGGCATTGCCGCGGGCGTCCTTCTCGACGCCGAAGGCATCCAGCACGCTGGCGACCGGGCTCACGAAGCCCATGGCCAGCAGCACCAGGTCGGCCTTGAGCACCTGCTCGCTGCCGGCGACCTCGACCATCTTGCCGTCCTTCCACTCGACGCGGACCGTCTTGAGGCCGGTGAGCTTGCCCTTCTCGCCGATGAATTCCTTGGTCGAGATCGCGAACTCGCGCTCGCAGCCCTCTTCGTGACTCGAACTGGTGCGCAGCTTGTACGGCCAGTAGGGCCAGGTCAGCGGGCGGTTCTCTTCCTCGGGCGGCTGCGGCATCAGCTCGAACTGGGTCACGCTGGCCGCGCCATGGCGGTTGCTGGTGCCCACGCAGTCGGAGCCGGTGTCGCCGCCGCCGATCACGATCACGTGCTTGCCGTCGGCGCGCAACTGGCCCTTGACCTTGTCGCCGGCGTTGACCTTGTTCTGCTGCGGCAGGAACTCCATCGCGAAATGGATGCCGTCGAGGTCGCGGCCGGGCACCGGCAGGTCGCGCGACTGCTCGGCACCGCCGGTCAGCAGCACCGCATCGAATTCCTTGCCGAGCTGTTCGGGCGTGACGGTTTCCTTGGCCCAGTTGGTGACCTTGGAGCCTTTGCCCAGCGGATCCTTGGCCGCGCCGACCATCACGCCGGTGCGGAAGCTCACGCCTTCGGCCTTCATCTGCTCGACGCGGCGATCGATGTGCACCTTCTCCATCTTGAAATCGGGAATGCCATAGCGCAGCAGGCCGCCGATGCGGTCGTTCTTCTCGAACAGCGTGACGTCGTGGCCGACGCGCGCCAGCTGCTGCGCCGCCGCCATGCCGGCCGGGCCGGAGCCGACCACCGCGACCTTCTTGCCGGTCTTGTGCTTGGCCRGCCGGGCCGCGACCCAGCCTTCGTCCCAGGCACGATCGATGATCGCGTGCTCGATCGACTTGATGCCGACCGGATCGTCATTGACGTTCAGGACGCAGGCGGCCTCGCAGGGTGCAGGACAGATGCGGCCGGTGAACTCGGGAAAGTTGTTGGTCGAATCGAGCACCACGAAGGCGCTTTCCCAGTCGCTGCGATACACCAGATCGTTGAAGTCCGGAATRATGTTGTTGACCGGGCAGCCGCTGTTGCAGAACGGCGTGCCGCAGTCCATGCAGCGCGCGCCCTGCACCTTGGCCTGCGCCTCGTCGAGGCCGACCACGAATTCCTTGTAATGCTTGACCCGCTCCTCGACGGGCTTGTAGCCCTCCTCGATGCGCTCGTGCTCCATGAAGCCGGTGATTTTTCCCATCGTGCTTTCCTGTTCTATTCGTTGTCGCTGCTCAGACCGCCGCCACCGGCTTGGCGGCCGCATGCGGCTCCATGCCCGCATGCGCGTTGTTGCCGCTGCTGGTGAGCTCGACCTCGCGGTCGTGGATCTCGGCCAGCGCGCGCTTGTATTCGTTCGGGAAGACTTTGACGAACTTGGTCCGCGAGACGGCCCAGTTGTCGAGCAGTTCGCGCGCGCGCTTGCTGCCGGTCCAGCGGTGGTGCTCCTCGAGCAGCTTGCGCAGCTGCGCCTCGTCGGTCTCGCCTTCGTGCCAGACCTTGCGATGCACGCTGGCGGTCTGCTCGGCCGAGGTCAGCACCTTGTCGAGCGACACCATCGAGAGGTTGCAGCGCGAGGCGAACTGGCCGTCCTCGTCGTAGACGAAGGCGACGCCGCCGCTCATGCCGGCCGCAAAGTTGCGCCCGGTCTTGCCGAGCACCGCGACCGTGCCGCCGGTCATGTACTCGCAGCCATGGTCGCCGGTGCCTTCGACCACCGCGGTGGCCCCCGACAACCGCACCGCGAAGCGCTCGCCGGCGACGCCGCAGAGGTAGGCCTCGCCGGTCGTCGCGCCGTACAGCGCCGTGTTGCCGACGATGGTGTTGCGCGCCGCCTCGCCGCGGAAGTCCAGGCTCGGACGCACCACCACGCGGCCGCCCGACAGGCCCTTGCCGGTGTAGTCGTTGGCGTCGCCGATCAGGTACAGCGTGATGCCGCGCGCCAGGAAGGCGCCGAAGGACTGGCCGCCCGTGCCTTCGAGCTGGATCCGGATCGAGTCGTCGGGCAGGCCCTGCGGATGCACCTTGGTCAGCGCGCCCGAAAGCATGGCGCCGACCGAGCGGTTGACGTTGCGCGCCACCTCGATGAACTGCACCTTCTCGCCCTTGTCGATGGCCGGGCGCGAGCGCTCGATCAGCTTGACGTCGAGGCTCTTCTCGAGGCCGTGGTCCTGGTTCTCGACATGGAAGCGCGGCACGTCGGCCGGCACGTTGGGCTGCGCGAACAGACGGCTGAAGTCGAGGCCGCGGGCCTTCCAGTGCTCGATGCCGGTCTTGGTGTCGAGCAGGTCGGAACGGCCGATCAGGTCGTCGAACTTGCGGATGCCGAGCTGGGCCATGATCTGGCGCACTTCCTCGGCCACGAAGAAGAAGAAGTTCACCACGTGCTCGGGCTTGCCCGAGAACTTCCGGCGCAATACCGGGTCCTGCGTCGCGACGCCGACCGGGCAGGTGTTCAGGTGGCACTTGCGCATCATGATGCAGCCCTCGACCACCAGCGGCGCGGTCGCGAAGCCGAACTCGTCGGCGCCCAGCAGCGCGCCGATGGCGACGTCGCGGCCGGTCTTCATCTGGCCGTCGGCCTGTACCCGGATGCGGCCGCGCAGGCGGTTCAGCACCAGGGTCTGCTGCGTTTCGGCCAGGCCGATTTCCCACGGGCTGCCGGCATGCTTGATCGACGACCAGGGCGAGGCGCCGGTGCCGCCGTCATGGCCGGCGATCACGACGTGGTCGCTCTTGCACTTGGCGACGCCGGCCGCGATCGTGCCGACGCCGACCTCGCTGACCAGCTTGACGCTGACGCTGGCATGCGGCGCGACGTTCTTCAGGTCGTGGATCAGCTGGGCCAGGTCTTCGATCGAGTAGATGTCGTGGTGCGGCGGCGGCGAGATCAGGCCGACACCGGGTACCGAATAGCGCAGCTGGCCGATGTAGTTGGAGACCTTGCCACCCGGCAACTGGCCGCCCTCGCCGGGCTTGGCACCCTGCGCCATCTTGATCTGCAGCTGGTCGGCCGACGAGAGGTACTCGGCGGTGACGCCGAAGCGGCCCGACGCGACCTGCTTGATCTTCGAGCGCAGCGAGTCGCCATCCTTCAGCGGCAGGTCGACCTCGACGTTGGCCTCGCCGATCACGCTCTTGAGCGTGTCGCCCACCTTGATCGGAATGCCCTTGAGCTCGTTGCGGTAGCGGTTGGGGTCTTCGCCACCCTCGCCGGTGTTGCTCTTGCCGCCGATGCGGTTCATCGCGATCGCAAGCGTCGAGTGCGCCTCGGTGCTGATCGAGCCGAGCGACATCGCGCCGGTGGCGAAGCGCTTGACGATCTCGGCGGCCGGCTCGACCTCGTCCACGGAAATGGCCTTGGCCGGATCGATCTTGAACTCGAACAGGCCGCGCAGCGTGAGATGGCGGCGGTTCTGGTCGTTGACCAGCTGCGCGTATTCCTTGTAGGTGCTGAAGTTGTTGGCGCGCGTGCTGTGCTGCAGCTTGGCGATCGCGTCCGGCGTCCACATGTGCTCCTCGCCACGGGTGCGCCAGGCGTACTCGCCGCCGGCGTCGAGCATGTGGGCGAGCACCGGGTCGTCGCTGAAGGCCGCCTTGTGCATGCGGATCGCTTCCTGGGCGATCTCGAACACGCCGATGCCCTGCACCCGGCTCGCGGTGCCGGTGAAGTACTTGTCGACCGTTTCGGTGTTCAGGCCGATGGCCTCGAACAGCTGGGCGCCGCAATAGCTCATGTAGGTGCTGACACCCATCTTCGACATGATCTTCGACAGACCCTTGCCGACCGCCTTGACGTAGTTGTAGATCGCCTTCTCGGCGCTCAGGTCGCCCGACAGGTCCTCGTGCATCGCGGCCAGCGTTTCCATCGCCAGGTACGGGTGCACGGCCTCCGCGCCGTAGCCCGCGAGCACGCCGAAGTGATGCACCTCGCGCGCCGACCCGGTCTCGACCACCAGGCCGGCCGTGGTGCGCAAGCCTTCGCGCACCAGGTACTGGTGGATCGCCGACAGCGCCAGCAGGGCGGGGATCGCGACTTGCGCCGGCCCGACGTTGCGGTCGCTGACGATCAAGATGTTGTGGCCGCCCTTGATCGCATCGACCGCCTCGGCGCACAGCGAGGCCAGCTTGGCTTCCACGCCTTCATCGCTCCAGGCCAGCGGATAGGTGATGTCGAGCGTGTAGCTCTTGAACTTGCCCTGCGTGTAGGTGCCGATGTCGCGCAGCTTCGCCATGTCGGCGAAGTCGAGGATCGGCTGGCTCAGCTCGAGCCGCATCGGCGGGTTGACCTGGTTGATGTCCAGCAGGTTCGGCTTCGGCCCGACGAAGGACACCAGCGACATCACGATCGCCTCGCGGATCGGGTCGATCGGCGGGTTCGTCACCTGCGCGAACAGCTGCTTGAAGTAGTTGTAGAGCGGCTTGTTCTTGTTCGAGAGCACGGCCAGCGGGCTGTCGTTGCCCATCGAGCCGATGCCCTCCTCGCCGGCCGCGGCCATCGGGCTCATCAGGAACTTGATGTCTTCCTGGGTGTAGCCGAAGGCTTGCTGGCGATCGAGCAGGCTGACCGGGCTCGTCGGCGCCTGCACGGTCTCGGCTTCGACGCTGTCGAGCTTGATGCGCAGGTTCTCGATCCACTGCTTGTAGGGCTTGCTGTTGGCCAGCGTCGCCTTGACTTCCTCGTCGTCGATCATGCGGCCCTGCTCGAGGTCGATCAGGAACATCTTGCCGGGCTGCAGCCGCCACTTGCGGACGATCTTCTGCTCCGGCACCGGCAGCACGCCGGATTCGGAGCCCATGATGACCAAGTCGTCATCGGTCACGCAGTAGCGCGACGGCCGCAGGCCGTTGCGGTCGAGCGTGGCGCCGATCTGGCGGCCGTCGGTGAAGACGATCGAAGCCGGGCCGTCCCAGGGCTCCAGCATCGCAGCGTGGTATTCGTAGAACGCGCGGCGGCGCGTATCCATGGTCGCATGCTGCTCCCAGGGCTCCGGGATCATCATCATCACGGCCTGGCTGATCGGGTAGCCGGCCATCGTCAGCAGCTCGAGGCAGTTGTCGAAGGTGGCGGTGTCGGACTGACCCGGGAAGCTGATCGGATAGAGCTTCTGCAGGTCGGCGCCCAGCACCGGCGAGGACATCACGCCCTCGCGCGCCTTCATCCAGTTGTAGTTGCCCTTGACCGTGTTGATCTCGCCGTTGTGGGCGACGTAGCGGTACGGGTGGGCCAGCGGCCACTCGGGGAAGGTGTTGGTCGAGAAGCGCTGGTGCACCAGGCCCAGCGCCGAGACGCAGCGCTTGTCCTGCAGGTCGAGGTAGTAGGTGCCGACCTGGTCGGCCAGCAGCAGGCCCTTGTAGACCACCGTGCGGCTCGACATGCTCGGCACGTAGTATTCCTTGCTGTGCTTGAGCTTCAGGCGCTGGATGTTGGCGCTGGCGGTCTTGCGGATCACGTAGAGCTTTCGCTCCAGCGCGTCCTGCACGATCACGTCGTTGCCGCGGCCGATGAACACCTGGCGCAGCAACGGCTCCTTGGCGCGCACGTTGGGCGACATCGGCATCTCGCGGTTGACCGGCACGTCGCGCCAGCCCAGCAGCACCTGGCCCTCGACCTTGATGGCGCGCTCCATCTCCTGCTCGCAGGCTTCGCGCGAGGCGTGCTCCTTCGGCAGGAAGATCATGCCGACGCCATATTCGCCGGGCGGCGGCAGGGTCACGCCCTGCTTGGCCATCTCTTCGCGGTAGAGCAGGTCGGGCAGCTGGATCAGGATGCCGGCGCCGTCGCCCATGAGCTTGTCAGCGCCCACTGCGCCGCGGTGGTCCAAATTCTCGAGAATCTTCAAGCCCTGCAGCACGATGGCGTGGCTCTTTTCGCCCTTGATGTGGGCCACGAAGCCAACGCCACAGGCGTCGTGCTCGTCAGCGGCGGAATAAAGACCGTGTTCTTGGAGATGCTGGATCTCGGCAGCCGTCGTCATGGGGGCGTGCTCCTTCAGTTTTCGCAGGGAAAAGGAGCATATTGCTTTGCACAAATAATGCCAAACTCTTTAATTGGGGTCAGATTCCAATTAAATCCCGATTAATCCTGTCGACTAAAAATTAGGGTCACATCAATAACGATAGCAGCAGCACGAGCAATGGTGCGCCTTTGACTGCTTTCGACTAGGGCACTCGGGGCAGCGGCGGCCTGCCAGCGCGCACTTTCGATGTCCGGCGACCTGTGGTTTTTTGTAACGAATCGATGAAATCACGATCGCCGGCAGCCCAGCCGTGCAGGGTGGTCTCGGTCAGCAGCGCCTGCGCGGCGACCGGGACGCCCGCGCGCACCATTTCGGCATAGGCGGCCTCGCGCGCGAAAGGCGTGTTGCCGAGGGTCCAGTAGAGCGGATGCGGCGTCAGCAGCTTGTCGTGCGCCAGCCCGGCGTAGTGCGCATGGCTGGACCAGGGATGGTCGCGCGCCTCGGCCACCATCCCCGCGCGCACCGGATTCAGGTCGATGTACGCCATGCAGGCCAGCAGGTAGCGCTCGGTCTGGATCAAGGTCGACTTGTAGCGCCCTTCCCACAGGGTCCCGCTGCGGCCGTGCCGATCGTTGAAGTAGCGCACGTAGCGCCGCCCCACCGCCTGCATCCACTGCGGCAGTCCCTCCGCGGTCGACGGCGTCGCCAGCAGATGGAAGTGGTTGTCCATGAGCACATAGGCGTGCAGAGCGATGCCGAAGCGGGCGGCGTTCTCGCCCAGCAGGCCCAGGAACATCTCGCGGTCGGCACGGTCCATGAAGATGGGCTGCCGGTTGTTGCCGCGCTGGATGACGTGGTGCGGCTGGCCGGCGAGCGTGAGGCGGGGCAATCGTGCCATGGCGAAAACGGCTTCGGGAAGGTCGCGGGGCCGGCGCGCCTCAGGGCAGCCGGAAGCGGGTCTCCAGCAGCGACGCCAGGCCGAACTGGTCGAGCAGCTCGCGCAGGCGTTCGGCCGCGCTGGCTTTGCGCTGGCCCGTGTGGCGCGCGATGATGAGCTCGTTCTTCATGCTGTGCTCCCAGCCCACCAGTTCGGTCACGGTGACCTGGTAGCCATGGGCTTCGAGGTACAGGCAACGCAGCACATTGGTGAGCTGGCTGCCGATTTCGCGCGTGTGCAGCGGATGGCGCCACAGCTCCGCCAGCGGCGTGCGCGAAAGCGCCAGCGCCTTGGATTCGCGCAGGCAGGCGGCGACCTCGGCCTGGCAGCAAGGCACCAGCACCATGAAGCGGGCCTTTTTCGCCAGCCCGAAGGCGATCGCGTCGTCGGTGGCGGTGTCGCAGGCATGGAGCGCCGTCACGACATCGATGTGCGGCGGCAGTTCCGCCGCCGTCGCGGATTCGGCCACCGTGAGATTGAGGAAGGCCATCCGGTCGAAGCCCAGGCGCTCGGCCAGCGCCCGCGACTTCTGGACCAGGTCGGCCCGCGTCTCGATGCCGTACACATGGCCGGCCCCGCCCTGCTTGAAGAACAGGTCGTAGATGATGAAGCCGAGGTAGGACTTGCCGGCGCCATGGTCGGCCAGCGTGGCCTGGGCGCCCTCGCCGGGCAGCTCGCGCAGCAGCTTCTCGATGA
This sequence comes from Variovorax sp. P1_H2, assembly GCF_056405295.1. NCBI lineage: Bacteria > Pseudomonadati > Pseudomonadota > Betaproteobacteria > Burkholderiales > Comamonadaceae > Variovorax > Variovorax sp. P1_H2. Next base: position 24,475 of record NZ_JBFUCJ010000010.1, read on the forward strand.
ACTGGAACAGGTGGTAGACCTGCTTGAGCTTGCGGCGCGAGTCCTGGTTGAGCCGGCCTTCGCGGGTGAGGATGTGAAGCTCCTTGAGCAACTCGACCGACTGGCCCGGCCGCAGCTCGCTCCGGACTTCGGCCTCGGCCCTGGACGCCTTCGCAGCCTTGTTCATCGCGCGCTCCCGGGCCCGACATCGAGCCTTTCCCAGCCGTCCGCGCCCAGATTCTCCAGCGTCTGGATGTTGCGGCCGAAGATCGCCTCGGCATCCGGAAAGGCATCGACCGCCCGGCTCACGCTGTCCTCGCGCAGCAGGTGCAGCGTGGGATAGGGTGCGCGATTGGTGCAGTTCGTGACGTCGCCGGCCTCGGTGCCGCCGAACTGGAAGCGCGGATGGAAGCTCGCCAGTTGCAGCAGCCCGTCGAAGCCCGCGCGCGCCAGGCGCCGCTCGGCGCGTGCCGTGAAATCGTTGAAATCGAGAAAATCGGCCAAGGTGTTCGGTCCCATCAGAAGGGTCGTGTCGCGCTCGGAGGCGGCGCTGGCCGCGAGCGCCTCGGCTTCGAGGAGCATCGCATCGATCAGGCCGGATTCGTCGCTCGGCAGATAGGCAGCGTAGTGGATCTGGCCGCGCACGTGCACCGCCTTGGCGAAAGGGCACAGATTGAGCCCGATCACTGCGCGCTCGAGCCAGCGCCGGGTGTCGGCCTCGGCCTGCGAGGCCGAAATCGTCGCGTCGTTCCTCATGCGGCGCCCCTCCTGGAAGCAGGCTGCACAAGCCGGGCTGCGAGGGCCAGGCCCGCGAGCGAGCACGAAATGGTCACGATCCAGGTCCATTGCCAGCCGCCCACGCGGTGCGCGAGCCAGGCCACCATCGGGGGTGCCGCAAACTGGCCGAACGAGGAGGCCTGCTGCATCATGCCGACGGTCGTCGAGACGGTCGCAGGTCCGGGCGCCAGCCGCACACTCAGCATGAACAGGGTCGCCGGCACCATGCCGCCGCCGAGCGAAAACAGGCAGATCGCCAGATAGCGCAGCGCCGGCGGCAGGCTCCACGCCGCTTCGGGCGCACCGATCCGGACGAAGGCCGCGACGCTGCCGAGCGCCATCACGACAAATCCCCAGCGCAGCAGCCGGACCGGCGCCACGCCTTGCTGGAGCAGCCGGCCGCCCACCACGTTGCCGATGATGTTCAGGCCGGCCGCGAGCGCGGTCAACCCCGCGTTCCAGCCACTCGGCACGCCGGCATCGGCGTAGATCGCGGGCAGAAAACCGATCACTGCCATCCACTGGGACGAGTAGACCGCGAATGCCAGTGCCAGCGTCCACGGGCCCTCGGCGCTCACGGTGTCCCGCAGACGGATCGGCCAGCCTTCGGCCACGCGGGCGGCTCCCGGGTCGCGGCGCGTGGTATCGGCCGGCGCCGCCAGCGCCACCCAGACCGCGGCAGCCGCGGATGTCGTCGCCAGCGTCGACCACCAGCCCGGCCATCCGACCCAGGCGATCAGCGCCGGCCCCGACAGGAGCCCCAGCGCGACGCCGAGCGGCATGTAGGCGCCCCACAGTCCGATCGCGGCTTTTTCCGAACCGGCCGGCGCAATGGCGCGGATCAGCCCGGGCCCCGGCATCACGGCCAGCAGGAAGCCGACGCCTTCAAGCGCTCGAAGCGCGAGCAGCCAGGCGAAGGCCCGGGCCGGATCGTCGACCCAGGCGCCAACGCCGCCACCGAGCGCGCTCGCGAGACTGAGCAGCGCCAGGCCGGTCAACATGCTGCGGCGAAGGCCGAGGGTGTCGGCCGCAAGACCGACGCCGAGACCGAGCGTCATGCCGGCGACCTGCACCAGCGACAGCAGAAATCCCGCCTGCACCAGGCCGATGCCCAGCGTCTGCTGCAGGGCCGGCACGGCCGGCGGCAGCTTGCCGATGTGCAGCGCGGCAGCGACACCGCCGGCGACGACCGCGAGGACCGCGACCGGAACCCTGGCGCCGCTCATTCGACCCACCGCTGCCCCGTGAGGCGTTCGTATTCCCGGATCGCGAACCGGTCGGTCATGCCGGCGATGTAGTCCGCCACGCCGCGATGGCGGTCGTCGCGCAAGGCGAAGGCTTCCGGCAATTCGGCGGCATCCGAGAGGTAGGCCGCAAACAGCGCCCGCACCACGTGCTGCGCCCGGTCGGCGGTCTGCGTCACCTGCGGATGGCGATAGAGATTGCGGAACAGGAAGCGCTTGAGTTCGGTCGAATCCGCTCTCATGGTGGCGCTGAAAAGCACCAGCGGGTCGCTTCGGCGCACCGCGTCGGCGTCGGCCGGCGTGGTCGATTCCAGTGCGCTGCGGGTGGCGTCGATGACGTCGTAGACCTGGGCGCTGAGCATCCTGCGGATGGTTTCGTAGAGCAGGCGCCGTCCCTGCAGGCCGGGGTGCTCGACCAGCGCCTCGCGCCGGTAGCGATCGAACAGCCCGACCTCGCCCACGTGCTCGATGCTGATCAGCCCCGAACGCACGCCGTCGTCGATGTCGTGCGCGTTGTAGGCGATTTCGTCCGCCAGGTTGCACAGCTGCGCCTCGAGCCCGGGCTGCGTGCGATCGATGAAGCGCCGCCCCACCCCGCCCGGCTCCTCGGCTTCGATCCGCTCGGCATTGGCACGCGAGCAGTGCTTGAGGATCCCTTCGCGAGTCTCGAAGCTCAGGTTGAGGCCGTCGTATTGCGGATAGCGGTGCTCGAGCGCGTCGACCACGCGCAGGCTCTGGAGGTTGTGCTCGAAACCGCCGTGCGCCTGCATGCAGGCATCGAGCGCATCCTGGCCGGCATGGCCGAACGGCGTGTGGCCCAGGTCATGGGCCAGCGCGATCGCCTCGACCAGGTCCTCATTGAGGCGCAGCGCCCGCGCGATCGAGCGGCCGAGCTGGGCGACTTCGAGCGAATGCGTGAGGCGGGTCCGGAACAGGTCGCCTTCGTGGTTCAGGAACACCTGGGTCTTGTAGACCAGGCGCCGGAAGGCGGTCGAATGCACGATGCGGTCGCGGTCGCGCTGGAAGGCGTCGCGGGTCGGCGCCGGCGCCTCGGCGTGGCGCCGGCCGCGCGTGCGGGCCGGGTCGCTGGCGTAGGGCGCGAGGCTCATCGGCGCACCGCCCGGACGTTCAGGCGGTGGCGCATTGCGCCAGCACCTCGCGCACCATCGCATCGGGCGCGGCGCGCACGACCGCCGAGCCGGGCTTGTCGATGACCACGAAACGGATCTCGCCGGCCTCCGACTTCTTGTCGACGCGCATCAGTTCGAGATAGCGCTCGACGCCGAGCGCAGGCGCGGTCACCGGCAGGCCGGCGCGCCGGACCAGCGCGGTCAGCCGTTCGACGAAGGAGGCATCGATGCCGCCGAGCCGCTGGGACAGGTGCGCCGCCATGACCATGCCGCAGCCGACCGCCTCGCCGTGCAGCCACTCGCCGTAGCCGAGGCCCGACTCGATCGCGTGGCCGAAGGTATGGCCGAAATTGAGGATCGCGCGCAAACCGGCTTCTCGCTCGTCCTGACCCACCACCTCGGCCTTGATTTCGCAGCTGCGCCTGACCGCGTGCGCCAGTGCGCCCGGTTCGCGGGCGACGAGCGCATCGATGTGGGCTTCGATCCAGGCCAGGAATTCCATGTCGTAGATCGGGCCGTACTTGATGACCTCCGCCAGCCCGGCGCTGAGCTCGCGCGGCGGCAGGGTCGCCAGCGTCGCCAGGTCGCACAGCACCAGCTGCGGCTGGTAGAAGGCGCCGATCATGTTCTTGCCCAGCGGGTGATTGATCGCGGTCTTGCCACCCACCGAGGAGTCGACCTGCGCCAGCAGCGTGGTCGGCACCTGCACGAATGGCACGCCGCGCATGTAGCTGGCGGCCGCGAAGCCGGTCATGTCGCCGACCACGCCCCCGCCCAGCGCGAACAGCACGGTCTTGCGGTCGGCGCCGCGGGCGAGCAGGGCGTCGAAGATCAGGTTCAGGGTCTGCCAGTCCTTGTGCGCCTCGCCGTCGGGCAGTTCGAGCACGTGCACCTGCCGGTAGCGGCCGGCCAGCGCCTCCCGCAGGGCTGCGGCATAGAGCGGCGCCACGGTGGTGTTGGTGACGATCAGGGCACTGGCAGCCGCCGGGACGGCAGCGAAATGGCGCGCATCGCCGAGCAGTCCGCTGCCGATCAGGATCTGGTAGCTGCGCTCGCCGAGCTGGATCTCGACGCGTTCGGGGGGGGCGATCAATGGCATCCCCCGAGTTTAGGTGCATGCCGAAGGGACCTCGCCCAGTCCGTCGGCGGCATGACGAACCCGGAGGGCTTTCAGTCGAGCGGATGCCCGTTGTCGTCGGGCACCACGACCCCGGCAAGCTCGAGCTGCATCACGATGATGTTGACCACCGCCGCGATCGACGGCCGGCCGGTCTCGACCGTTTCATGGGCGGTCTCGCGATAGAGCGGATCGCGCGCGTCGTAGAGCTCGCGCAGCCGCCCCAGCGGGTCGGCCACCTGCAGCAAGGGACGCTTGACATCGTGGCGCAGCCGGCGGAACAGGTCTTCGGGCAGCGAACGCAGGTAGAGGACGTGGAAATGCGCGCGCAGGACCTGCCGATTGGCCTCCCGCAGCACGCAGCCGCCACCGGTGGCCACCACGCCGTGGGGCGCCGCGGCGAGTTCGGTGATGACCGATTGTTCGAGATCCCGGAAGCTGGCCTCGCCTTCGCGCTCGAAATAGTCGCGGATCGAGCAGCCGATCCGCTCCTCGATCACGTGATCGCTGTCGACGAAAGGAAGCTGCAGGCGCTGCGCGAGGCGCCGGCCAATCGCTGATTTGCCGGCGCCGGGCAAGCCGACGAGTGCGACCGCCACGCGGTGCGGGGAACGCCGCGCGTCAGCGCGCGGCGTTGCGATCGGTAATCATCTTCGGGGTGATAAAGACGAGCATTTCAGTCTTGTTTGCAACGCGATTGCGCGTCCGGAACAGCGCCCCGAGATAGGGCACTTCACCGAGCACCGGGATGCGCGATTCGTCGTTGGATTCGGTGAGTTCGAAGATACCACCAATGACGACCGTGCCGCCGTTCTCGACCAGCACCTCGGTCTGCACGTGCTTCGTGTTGATCGCGTAGCCGGCCGTCGTGATCTGGCCGACCGTGTCCTTGTTGACGTCGAGCGTCAGGATGATGTTGCCCTCGGGCGTGATCTGCGGTGTGACCTCGAGCTTCAGGTTGGCCTTGCGGAAGGCGATCGAGGTGGCGCCGCTGGAGGTCGCGACCTGGTAGGGCAGCTCGGTGCCCTGCTCGATCAGCGCCTTGGTCTGGTCGGCGGTCACGACGCGGGGGCTCGACACCACCTTGCCCTTGCCGTCGGCTTCGAGCGCCGAGATCTCGAGGTTCAGCATGCGCGAGAAGGTCGAATTGAACAGCGAGATCGCGAAGGTGCCCGGCGCATTGCCGTTGCCCGACACGCCCGTCGACGGCAGGTTCACGAAGTTGGAGTTCGTGAAGGTGGTGATGGCCTGGGAGGGGTTGCCGTTCAGGCCGGGGGTGACGATCGGCATCACGCCGGCATTGCCGAAGACGTTGCTGCCGTTGACGGATCCGACCGAGCCGCCGGCGATACCGCCGCCGAGCTTCACGCCGAGCGACTTGCCGAAGGTGTCGRCGGCTTCGACGATGCGGGCCTCGATCAGCACCTGGCGCACCGGAATGTCCAGCTTCTGGATCAGTTCGGCCACCTGCACCAGCCGCGACGGAATGTCCGACACGAACAGCTGGTTGGTGCGGGCCTCGGCGATCACGCTGCCGCGCGGGCTCAGGATGCGGGTCGCGGTGCCGCTGCCGCCGCCGCTGGAGGCGCCGGTGCCGGTCAGGCCCTGGGCGATCTGCAGCGCCTTGGTGTAGTTCAGCTGGAAGGACTGGGTGCGCAGAGGTTCCAGGTTCTGGATCGCGGCCTGGGCCTCGAACTCCATCTTTTCCTTGGCGTTGATCTCGTCCTTGGGCGCGATCCACAGCACGCTGCCGTTCTTGCGCATCCCCAGGTTCTTGGCCTGCAGGATGATGTCCAGCGCCTGGTCCCACGGCACGTCCTTCAGGCGCAGGGTCAGCGAACCGGTGACCGAGTCGGAGGTGACGATGTTGAAGTTCGTGAAGTCGGCGATGACCTGCAGCAGCGAGCGGACCTCGATGTTCTGGAAGTTCAGCGACAGCTTCTCGCCGTTGTAGCCGGCACCCTGCGTCAGCTTGGTCGGGTCGATCTTGCGTGGGCGCACCTCGACCACGAACTGGTTCTCGCTCTGGTAGGCGCTGTGCTCCCACTCGCCGCGCGGCTCGATCACCATCCGCACGCGGTCGCCGACCTGCTGGGTGGTCACGAGCTGCACGGGGGTGCCGAAATCCGAGACGTCGAGCCGGCGGCGCAGCCCTTCGGGCAAGGTCGACTTGGTGAATTCGACCACCAGGTTCTTGCCCTGCTGGCGGATGTCCACCCCCACCTGGTTGTTGGCCAGATCGACGATCACGCGTCCGGTGTTGTCGCTGCCGAGGCGGAAATCGACATCGCGCAGCGGCAGCATGTCGCGGTTGCGGTTCTCGGCGAAGGCCGCCGACGGTGCCGTGCTGACCAGCGCGGCACCGGCCACCGGTTCGAGCGAGATCAGCAGCGACTTGCCCTGGATCTCGGTCTTGTAGGCGGTGGCCTGTTTCAGGTTCAGCACGAGACGGGTGCGTTCGCCGGCCTGGACCACGTTGACCGAGCGCAGGTTGCCCTGGTTGACTTCGATCGCGTTGCGGCCGATGGCGTTCGTGACGCCCGGGAAGTCGAGCGCGACGCGGGCCGGCGACTGGATCGCGAAACCGGTCGGCGCCGCGGCCAGCGGCTGGCTGAAATCGACCCGTACCACTTCGGCACCCGACTGCATCGAACTCGTGACGGATTCGATCGCATTCTGCGCGTGCACGACGGCCGCCGCGCCGAACGCCACGACCGCCGCACCGGCCACGCGCAGCCAGTGCGCCAGCATTGATTTTTGTTGGTTCATTTCGACCTCTCTTGCAACTGCAGCGTCGCCACGCGTTCGATCCATTCACCGGCGGCGTCCTGCACGATTTCACGCAAGCCGAGTTCGGTTTCGCTGATACGGGTGATGCGCCCGTAATTGAGTCCCAGATAGTTGCCGACCCGCACCTGGTAGAGCAGCTTGTCGACGCTGATCAGCGCCACCGGCTGGCCGCTGCGGCTCAGGCTGCCCACCATCGCCATCGCGTCGAGCGGGAAGGCTTCCAGCGCTTCCTTGCGACGCGCCAGCTCGGGCGCGATCAGGCCCGAGGTGCTGGGCTGGGCCGAGTCGCGGCGCAACGCCTGCGTCAGCTTCTGCATGTTGAAGGGGTCGACAGCCGCGGCTTCGGTGTAGGCCTGCGGGGTGAATTTTTTCGGCTCGGTGATCGGAGGCACGCTCGGCTTCACCTGCGCACGCTGCTCCGCCATCCAGCGCTGGAGGTCTTCCTGCTCGGAGCCGAAGCACCCGGTCAGGCCGACCGCCGCAACGGCAATCCATAGAAAGCTGAGCGTTCTCATTTCTTCTTCGCCCCCGCCGCCGCCGCAGCCGCACGCTTCTGCGCGGCCTGCTCTTCCTCGTCCAGGTAGCGGTAGGTCCGCGCCGTGGCATCCATGACCAGCACCCCGTCCTTCTGCGGCGCGATCCCGATGTTGTTGAGGGTCACGATCCGCGACAGGTTCGCGATGTCGGCGGCGAAGGCGCCCATGTCGTGGTACCGCCCGGTCACGCGGACGGCGATCGGGAGCTCGGCGTAGTAGTCCTTGACGGACACCTGGCCCGGACGGAACAGCTCGAACTGCAGGCTGCGCCCGAGCCCGGCCTGGTTGATGTCCGACAGCAGGGCATCCATCTCGGCCTTGCTGGGCAGCTGCTTCTCGAGCAGCGTGACGTACTGCTGCACCTGCTCGCGCTGTTTCTTGAGCAGATCGAGATTGGCGGCCTGGGCCACCTTCTTCTGGTAGTCCGCCCTGAGCGTGACTTCCTTGGCGCGCTCGGCTTCGAGCTCGTCGTTCGAGTTGGTGAGCCAGACGAACCACAGCGCCGCCAGCACCGCTGCGGCCACCGCGACGCACAAGGCGTAGCGCGGCACCGGCGGCCAGACCGACGGATCATTGGGATTCAGGCCCTGGAACTGCTGGCCGAAGCGCCGCAGGGACAGCGCCAGGTCGAACCTCTCGGAAGGGCGTTTCTTTGCCATGCGCGCTTACCCCTTCGCCTTGACGGCCGCCGGCACGCCGGCGGCGGGTTTCTGGGCGTCGGTCGGCCGCTTGAGGCCGATGCGCATCCTGAAGTTCGCGACGCGCCGTTGGTCGCGCGCGCTCAGGTTCACCGTCGCCGAGGTGATCTCGATCAGTTCCGGCTTGACCAGCCACGGGCTGCTGTTGCCGAGGTTGCGCAGCAGCTCGGAGACCCGCTCGTTGGACTGCGCCATGCCTTGCAGCGTGACCGTCTGGTTTTCCTGCTTCATGCTCGTGATGTAGACGCCGTCGGGCAGTTGCCGCACCAGCTCGTTCAACAGGTGGACCGGCAGATTGCGGTCGCCCTGCAGGTCTTCGACCGCCGTCTGGCGCGCCCGCAAGGCGGCGATCTCGGCCTGCAGGGTGGAGATTTCCTTGATCTCGGCCTCAAGCTTGGTGATCTCGGTCTTCAGCAGGGAGTTCTTCGACTGCTGGCTCGAGATCTGGGCCTGGAACCAGAGGAAGGCGGCACCCGCGACGAGGACGCCCAGCACGGCCGAGAAGCCCAGCGTGGCATAGAAGGTCTCGCGCCGGCGCTTGCGCGCGGCTTCCCGGTGCGGGAGCAGATTGATCAGGATCACTGCAGGAACCTCCGCATCGCCAGGCCGCAGGAAGTCAGATAGGAAGGCGCCTCGCGCCGCACCTTCTTCTCGCGGATGCCACTGCCGATCTCCATGCCGTCGAAGGGGTTCACCAGCGAGCAGGCAAAGGAGGTCTGGCGAGTAACCGCACTGGTGAGGCCCGGCAGCGCCGCCGACCCGCCGGCCAGCAGCACGTAGTCGACGCGGTTGTGCGGSGTGCTGGTAAAGAAGAACTGCAGCGCCCGGGCAATCTCCTGCGCGATGCTGGCCACGAAGGGCTTGAGCACGCCGGCGCCGTAGTCGTCGGGCAGGTCCCCGCTGCGCTTCTTGGCTTCGGCCTCTTCGGCCGAGAAACCGTACTGGCGAACGATCAGCTGCGTCAGCTGGGCCCCACCGAAGGCCTGGTCGCGGTCGTACAGCACTTCCTGGTTGCGCAGCACCTGCATGCTGGTGGTGAAGGCGCCGACCTCGAACAGCGCAACCACCGCATCCCGGCCCTGGCCCGGAAGCTGCTCGATCAGGCGCGCCGTGGCGAGCCGCGACGCATACGATTCGACGTCCAGGATCACCGCCTTGAGGCCCGAGGCCTCGGCCAGGCCCTGGCGGTCCTGCACCTTTTCCTTGCGCGAAGCGGCGATCAGCACTTCGACGTCGCCGGCCGAAGTGGCGCTCTGGCCGATGACGCAAAAATCGAGACTGACTTCGTCCAGCGAGAACGGGATGTACTGGTTGGCCTCGGACTCGACCTGGATCTCGAGTTCCTGCTCGCTCATGCCACCCGGCAGCACGATCTTCTTGGTGATCACGGCCGAAGGCGGCAAGGCCAGGGCGACATTCTTGGTGCGGGTGCCGCTCTTGCGAACGACGCGCCGCACGGCTTCCGCGACCTCGTCGAACTTCTCGACATTGCCGTCGGTGATCCAGCCGCGTTCGAGGGGCTCGATCGCACAGCGCTCGAGCACCAGCCTGCCGCTCGCGTCACGGCCCAGCTCGACCAGCTTGACGCTGGACGAACTGACGTCCAGCCCGAGCAAAGGCGCGGGCTGGCGGCGAAACAACGATCCGAGAGCAGTCAAGTTCGATCCCATCCGTTTGTAACGATTGGAAATAATTGCGTGTGGTTGCATGCTAGCAGCAAGGTGCAAGCCCAACCAAGCGTCCCATCCCCAGGGAGCGAGCAATCGTTGTCAAAAGTCGACGTGAATGTTGAGAACTGCAACTTGCGTCACAAATAAGAGTACTTGGGTCCTAACTGCTACCGTGACGCCGTCCAGCGGCGGCGCGTTTTTTATAATGCGCTCAGACTCCAACCGCCTCAATGCCCGAAACCTCACGACCCAAAGGGCCTGCCAAGGCACCCGTTCCCAAACGCCCGGCCTGGCTGACATGGTTGCTTCGCTTCATCCTCTGGGGCCTCGGGATGGTCGTGGCAGGGGCGGTCGCGCTGCTCTGCGTCATCGCGGTCGCGCTCGCGGTGGCCTACCCCAACCTGCCTGACATTTCCGAGCTCGCGGACTACCGGCCCAAGCTGCCGCTGCGGGTCTTTTCGGCCGAGGGAATCCTGATCGGCGAATTCGGCGAGGAACGCCGCAACCTGACCCCGATCGCGACCATCCCGAAGGTGATGAAGGACGCCGTGCTGGCGGCCGAGGACGCCCGCTTCTACGACCATGGCGGCGTCGACTACAAGGGCATGCTGCGGGCCGGCATCGCCAACATGAACCGCGCCAAGAGCCAGGGCGCTTCGACCATCACGATGCAGGTGGCGCGCAACGTCTACCTGAGCTCCGAGAAGACGCTGACCCGAAAGATCTACGAAGTGCTGCTGACCTTCAAGCTCGAGCACCTGCTGAGCAAGGACCAGATCTTCGAGATCTACCTGAACCAGATCTACCTCGGCAACCGCGCCTACGGGTTCGCCGCCGCTTCCGAGGCCTATTTCGGCAAGCCGCTGCAGGACATCACGATCGCCCAGGCGGCGATGCTGGCCGGCCTGCCGAAGGCGCCGGGCGCCAACAACCCGGTCAACAATCCGACGCGCGCGCGCGGACGCCAGCTCTACGTGATCGACCGCATGCAGGAGGCCGGCTTCATCACGGCCGAGCAGGCCGAAGCCGCACGCAAGGAAGACCTGCACCTGCGCGATGCCGCCGATCCGACCCGCCTGCATGCCGAGTACGTGGCCGAGACGGTGCGCCAGTTGATGTACGCCCAGTACGGCGACAGCACCTACACGCGCGGGCTCAAGGTCTACACCACGCTGGTCGCCGCCGACCAGGCCGCGGCCTATCGCGCGCTGCGCCGCGGCATCATGGACTACGAGCGGCGCCAGATCTATCGCGGCCCCGAGAAGTTCGTCGACCTGCCGAACAATCCCAAGGAACTGGACGAGGCCGTGGACGACGCGCTGGCCGAGCATCCCGACAACGGCGACGTGATGTCGGCGGTGGTGCTGAAGGCGAACGCGAAGGAGATCCAGGCGGTGCGCGGCAACGGCGACGCGGTGCAGATCACCGGCGAAGGCCTGAAGCCGGCGCAGTCCGGACTCTCCGACAAGGCGCCGCCCAACATCAGGATCCGCCGCGGCGCGGTGATCCGGGTCGTGAAAACGCCCAAGGGCAGCTGGGAAATCACTCAATTGCCCGAAGTGGAAGGCGCCTTCGTGGCCATGGACCCGCGCGACGGCGCGGTCAAGGCCATGGTCGGCGGCTTCGACTTCGACAAGAACAAGTTCAACCACGTGACGCAGGCCTGGCGCCAGCCGGGCTCGAGCTTCAAGCCCTTCATCTATTCGGCCGCGCTCGAGAAGGGTTTCACGCCCAGCACCGTGATCAACGACGCGCCGCTGTTCTTCGATGCCGGCACCACCGGCGGCCAGCCCTGGGAGCCGAAGAACTACGACGGCACCTTCGAGGGCCCGATGCCGATGCGCCGGGCGCTGATGAAGTCGAAGAACATGGTGTCGATCCGCATCCTGCAATCGATCGGCACGCGCTACGCGCAGGACTGGATCACCAACTTCGGCTTCGAGCGCGAGAAGCACCCGGCCTACCTGCCGATGGCGCTGGGCGCCGGCTCGGTGACGCCGATGCAGATGGCGACCGCCTACTCGGTGTTTGCCAATGGCGGCTATCGCGTCAATCCGTACCTCGTGACGCGGGTGACCGACCACAAGGACAAGGTGCTGGTCGACAAGCAGCCGCCGCTGCTCAACGAGACCCTGCGCGCGGTGCCCCAGCGCAATGCCTTCCTGATGGCCAGCCTGCTGCAATCGGTGGCCAGCGGCGGCACCGCGGCCAAGGCGCAGGCGACGCTCAAGCGCACCGATATCTACGGCAAGACCGGCACCACCAACGATTCGCTCGACGCCTGGTTCGCGGGCTTCCAGCCGACCATGGCGGCGGTGGCCTGGATGGGCTACGACACCCCGCGCAAGCTCGGTGACCGCGAGACCGGCGGCGGGCTGAGCCTGCCGATCTGGATCAACTTCATGGAGACCGCGATCAAGGGCGTGCCGGTGGCCGAGGTGCCGACGCCGCCGGGCGTGGTGAATGTCGGCGGCGAGTGGTACTACGACGACTACGCACCGGGCCGCGGCGTCGCCGCCCTGGGCGTCGAGAGCGGGCCGACGCAGCCGGCGGAAGCGATTGCCGCGCCGCCGATCAGCGCGCCCGCGCCGGTCGAGGAACGCAGCCGCATCCTCGATCTATTCAGAAATTAGGCTCGCCCCCAGGTTGGCTCACTTTGTGTAGCCGCCCACCCCCTGCCGGGGGCAACACCAGCGGCCCGGCAAAGCCGGTTCCGCGGTGTTTCACGAAGGGGCCTGGCTGCGCCGGCCGCGAATCAAGCGGCGAATGTGAGGGTCTGGCCGGCCTGCAGCGTGGCTTCGCGCGACAGGTTGGCGAAGAACTCCTCGCGGGTCTTGGTGTCGACCCAGGCCTGGCCGTCGTGCCGGTAGTGGTAGCCGCCGGAGCGGGCCGCAAGCCAGATCTCCTGCAGCGGCTTCTGCAGGTTGACGATCAACTGGCTGCCGTTGCGGAACGTGATCGTGATCATCCCCCCGACGCGCTGATTGTCGATGTCGACGTCGCTTTCGTCGTTGATTCGGTCGCAGCTGCGCTCGATCGCTGCAAGCGCGGCTTCTGCGCGGTCCATGTACTCGGGGTCGGTCATTACAATTTCGCCATGTTGAATGTTCGCCAAATTCTAGTGAGCGCCTTAGGCCTCGCGCTCGTTGGGGTCGGCCTGACGGCCTGCGGCCAGAGGGGCCCTCTGGTTCTGCCCACCGATCCGGCCGCCAAGGACCGCGCCACCCTGCCGGGGCTCTTGCTGCCCACGCCGCCCGCATCCGCCTCGAAAGACACGGCCGCGCCGGCACCGGGAGCCGCCAGCAGCGCCCCCGCGGGAGCCTCGAAGTGAGCGCGGTGGCGATGCTTCCGGGCCATCCTCACATCGCACGCAAGGACGGCACGCTGCAGGTCGAAGGCCTGCCGCTCTCCGCGCTCGCGCAGCAGTACGGCACCCCCCTCTTCGTCTACTCGAAGCAATGGATGCTGGACGCCCTGGCCGCCTACCAGCGCGGCTTCGAAGGCCGAGACGCCATGGTCTGCTACGCCATCAAGGCCAATTCCTCGCTCGGCGTGCTGCGCGTCTTCGCCGAGGCCGGCTGCGGCTTCGACATCGTCTCCGGCGGCGAACTGGCGCGCGTGCTGGCCGCTGGCGCCGATCCGGCCAAGGTGATCTTCTCGGGCGTCGGCAAGACGCGCACCGAGATGCGGCAGGCGCTGGCGGCCGGCATCGGCTGCTTCAACGTCGAGAGCGAGGCCGAGCTCGACGTGCTCAACGCGGTCGCACTCGAAGAGGGCCGCCGCGCCGCGGTCAGCATTCGCATCAATCCCAACGTCGATCCGAAGACGCATCCGTACATCTCGACCGGACTCAAGGGCAACAAGTTCGGCGTGGCGCACGACCGCGCCGTCGCGATCTACCGGCACGCGGCCTCCCTCAAGGGGCTGCAGGTGGTGGGCATCGACTGCCACATCGGCTCGCAGATCACCGATGCCTCGCCCTACCTGGAAGCGCTGGAACGGGTGCTCGACCTGGTCGAGGCGATCGAGGCGGCCGGCGTGCCGCTGCACCATCTCGACTTCGGCGGCGGCCTGGGCATCGACTACAACGGCGACACGCCACCCGCCGCCGATGCGCTCTGGCAGCAGCTGCTGGCACGCCTCGACGCTCGCGGCTTCGGCCGGCGGCGGCTGATCGTCGAACCCGGGCGCTCGCTGGTCGGCAATGCCGGCGTCTGCGTGACCGAGGTGCTCTACCTCAAGCCCGGCGAGGAAAAGAACTTCTGCATCGTCGATGCGGCCATGAACGATCTGCCGCGGCCCGCCATGTACCAGGCCTTCCACCAGATCGTGCCACTCGCCGAACGCGCCGGCGAGGCGGCTACCTACGACGTGGTCGGGCCGGTCTGCGAAAGCGGCGACTGGATCGGCCGCGACCGTTCGCTGCGGGTCGAGTCGGGCGACCTGCTGGCGGTGCTGTCCGCGGGCGCCTACTGCATGGCCATGGCCAGCAACTACAACACGCGCGGCCGCGCGGCCGAGGTGCTGGTCGGCGGCACGCAGGCGACGCTGATTCGCCGCCGCGAATCGATCGACGATCAGCTGGCGAGCGAGCGCTTCAGCGACTGACCGGCGCCCGGGGTGCTGCGGCGGCAATCGGCCGCGGCACCTTCTTGTTGCGCGCGAAGTTCCAGACGCGCCAGCCCAGCAGCGCACCGATGATCGCCGCGTAGACGAACACCTCGGCGAAGTTGTTCTTGCCCGCGCGCATCCAGAAGAAGTGCAGCAGGCCGAGGCCGGCGATCCCATAGACCAGCTTGTGCAGCGCCTGCCAGCGCTTCGCGCCCAGCGCCTTGATGGCGCGGTTGAACGACGTGGCTGCCAGGGGCGTGAGCAGCACGAAGGCCGAGAAGCCGACCAGAATGAACGGCCGCTTGGCGATGTCCTTGGCGATGTCGGCGAACTCGAAGCCCATGTCGAACCAGGCGTAGCTCAGCAGGTGCACGACCACGTAGAAGTAGGCGAACAGCCCCAGCATGCGGCGAAAGCGGGCCAGCGCGTTGGCCTTGGTCATGACGCGCAGCGGCGTCACGGCCAGCACGATGCAGACGAAGCGCAAGGTCCAGTCGCCGGCCGAGCGGATCAGGTACTCGGCCGGATTGGCGCCGAGCCCATCGGTCAGTGCGCCGTAGAACAGCCACGCGAAGGGCAGCAGGCACAGCACGAACACCAGCGGCTTGGCGCCCGGGTGCAGCAGCAGCTTGTTCATAGTTTCTGATCAGTTGAGGACAGAGCAAAAACTGCTGCGCAGTTTCTTGGTTTGTCCCGCAAGGTCTCAATAATTCTTCTTCAGGTCCATGCCGGCGTAGAGCTGACCGACCTGCGCCTCGTAGCCGTTGAACATCTGGGTCTTGGTGCGCTTGGCGAACAGGCCGCTGCCGTCGCCGATGCGGCGCTCGGTCGCCTGGCTCCAGCGCGGGTGGTCGACATTCGGGTTGACGTTGGAATAGAAGCCGTACTCCTGCGCCGCGGCCTTGTTCCAGGCCGTGCCGGGTTCCTTCTCGACGAAGCGGATCTTGACGATCGACTTGGCGCTCTTGAAGCCGTACTTCCAGGGCACCACGATGCGCACCGGCGCGCCGTTCTGGTTCGGCAGCACCTCGCCGTACATGCCGAAGGTCAGCAGGGTCAGGGGATGCATCGCCTCGTCCATGCGCAGGCCCTCGGCATAGGGCCAGTCGAGCACGCGCGAGCCGACGAAGGGCATGGTCTTGGGGTCGGCCAGCGTCAGGAACTCGACGTACTTCGCGTTGCCCTGAGGCTCGACCTTCTTGATCAGCTCGGACAGCGAGTAGCCGACCCACGGAATCACCATCGACCAGCCCTCGACGCAGCGCAGGCGGTAGATGCGCTCTTCCTGGGCGCTGAGCTTGATCAGGTCCTCGATGCCGTACTTGCCGGGCTTCTTGACCAGGCCCTCGACCTCGACCGTCCAGGGCCGGGTCTTGAGGCTGCCGGCGTTCTTCACCGGGTCGCCCTTGTCGGTGCCGAACTCGTAGTAGTTGTTGTAGCTGGTGRCGTCCTTGTAGTCGGTCAGCTTTTCCATCGTCTGGGCCCCGGGCACCGCCGACTTGGCGCCCGGCAAGGCTGCCAGCTTGCCCGGTGCGGTCGCCTGCGCCAGGGCGTCGCGCGCGGCCCAGGAGGCCATGGCGGCACCGGCAGCGCCGCCGGCCAGCCAGCGCAGCATGTCGCGCCGGCCTTCGTAGACGGCCCGGGGGGTGATCTCGCTCGAACGCGGATGGATGAAGCCGTCGTCGCGGGAGTGAATCAACATGATGGAATGCCTTTCGCCTGAATCGTGTGTCAGGGTGAGTTCGTTGCCGACGCCGATCCGGTTACGCGCCCAGGGTGCCCGCGGATCATTTCGCAAGCGAAAGGCCGGCGTGCGCCTACAGGGTGCCGTAGCTGTGCAGCCCGCTCAGGAACATGTTCACGCCCAGGAAGGCGAAGGTGGTCACGGCCAGGCCGCCGAGCGCCCACCAGGCCGCCACGGTGCCGCGCAACCCCTTCACGAGCCGCATGTGGAGCCAGGCCGCGTAGTTGAGCCAGACGATCAGGGCCCAGGTTTCCTTCGGGTCCCAGCTCCAGTAGCCGCCCCAGGCGTCGGCCGCCCAGAGGGCGCCGAGGACCGTGGCGATGGTGAAGAAGGCGAAACCCACGGTGATCGACTTGTACATCACGTCGTCCAGCACCTCGTTGCCCGGCAGCCGCGCGGCGATGCGCTTGCGGCCCATCAGGATGCCGGCCGCGATCAGCGCCGAGATGGCGGCATAGCCGACCCAGTAGCTGCCGCCCGCCTCCTGCACCCGCTGGCGGAAGGCCACCGGCACGAAGCACAGGGCCACACCCAGCAGCCAGATCGGCGTCAGCTTGTACCAGCGGGTCTCGTCGGCCTGCTCCTTGATCAGGTAGGCGAAGGCGACCATGGCGGCCAGCGAAAAGGTGCCGTAGCCGATGAAATTGGCCGGCACGTGCAGCTTCATCCACCAGCTCTGCAGCGCCGGCACCAGCGGCTGGATCTCGTGGGCCTCGCGCACCAGCGTGTACCAGAGCAGGAAACCGACCGCGGCGCTGACCACCAGCATCACGAAGGCGCCGAGCGCGCGCGTGCGGTAGCGCGATTCGAAGTAGAGATAGAAGGTGGCGGTGAGCCAGCAGAAGAGGACGAACACCTCGTACAGGTTGCTGACCGGAATATGGCCGATGTCCGGGCCGAGCTGGTGGCTCTCGTACCAGCGCACCATGCTGCCGATCAGCGCCATCGTGACCGCGGCCCAGGCCAGCCGCGAGCCGATCAGGTCCATGGCGTCGCCCTGCCTGCCGCCGAAGAAGCCGATCCAGTAGAACAGCGTGCTCATGAAGAACAGCACGCTCATCCAGAGGATGGCCGACTGGCTCGACAGGAAGTACTTGAGCCAGAAGACGCTGTCGGCGCGCGCCAGGTCGCCCTGGTAGGACACGATGGCCAGCAGCGCGGCGGCCGCGACCACCATCGCCAGCACCCGCAGCGGGCGCCAGAACCAGCCGAGCCAGATCGCGGCCGGCGCGGCCACCACCAGGATGGACTGCTCGTAGTAGTCCATCGCGCCGTGATAGCGCGAGAACGCGAAGAAGGCCCCGGCCAGCACCAGCAGCGCGAACACCCAGTCGAGGGCGTTGCGGCGCGAGAGCCAGCTGTCGTTGAGCGTGAGCGTGGTGGTCGTCATGACGCGGTGTCTTTCCTGATGGCGAGCAGCTTGTGCTTCAAGTGCTCGAATTCGCGGTCGCTGTCGATGGTCTTGCGGTTGACCGAGAAGGCCAGGGTCGCCGCGGTGCCCTGGGCGTTGTCGCCGTCTTTCGCGAGCCACACCCACAGCCGGCGCTCGCGCACGTACAGCATCGCAAAAATGCCCACGATCAGCAACAGGCAGCCGAGGTAGACGATGTTCTTGCCCGGCGCGCGCGCGACCTGGAAGACGCTGGCCTGCACCTGCTTGAAGTCGCTCATCATCATCGCGACCGGGGCCGGATAGAAATGCGCGTCGCTGATCGCCAGCACCGCCTGCGTGAGGTAGGCCTGCGACTTCTCGTCGGCCGGCATGGCCGCCAGCCCGGCCTGCTCGCGGCTCAGGTTGAGCACCTCGAACAGCACCTCGTTGAGGATGCGCACCAGCACCGCGGCCGCGCGTTCGCGCTCCGCCTCGGGCACGTTGGCCTCCATGAACTCGGCCACCGCCTGCCAGCCGCCGCTGCTGACCGCGTCCGCCTTGGCGCGCTCGGTGCCTGCGAACAGCGCCAGGGCCCGGGCGGCCGAACCGCGCAGCTGGGCCGCCAGCTCGGGGCGCTTGGGATCGGTGGCGCGCGCGATGTAGCGGTCGAGGGCGCGGTCGCGCAGCTTGGCATCGGCCAGGGCGGCGCGCATGCGCACGAAGCCGTCCATCGAGCCCTGTTCGTCGGCCGGCACGCGCAGGTAGCGGAAGGGCTCCTCGGGCCGCTCGCGCACGCCCAGCAGGAACACCGGCTGGCCATCGCCGGTGTCGACCGGGACCATGTAGTTCTGGAACTCGCGCGCCTGGCCCGAGGCGTCGCGCAGCTTGTAGCCGATGCTGGGGCCGATGTTGCGCAGCACCTTGGGCTTGTTGGTCTTGTTGGCGGCGCCCAGGCGCGACTCGAGGTCGTGGCGCAGGTCGACCTTGCGCACGTCGGCGCCGCTGGACATCGCGCCGCCGGCGCTGTCGCCGAAGTTCTCGACGTTGATCACGCGCAGCGCCACCAGCTCGAGCGTGAGCCGCTCGCTGCCGTTGGTGATCTCGCTGCTGCCGCCGATGGTGCCGTCGATCTCGAAGGGCTTGGCCGCCGCGCCCATCGGTACCGCCTTCAGCTTCACGCTGGAGCCGCCGTCGTCGAAGCTCGACTGGTAGATCTCGACGCCCTTGTAGCTGGCCGGGTGGTTGACCTCGATGCGCTTCGGCAGCTGCTCGCCGGTCTCGCGGTCGTGCAGCACCACCTCGCTGGCGAACAGCTTGGGCATGCCGGTCGAGTAGTACTCGACGATGAACTTCTTGAGCTCGATCGAGAACGGCAGGTCTTGCAGCAGCACGCCGTCGGACTGGTTCAGGATCGCGACGCTCGCCTGCGCGCCCTCGGGCACCAGGATGTTGCCGCGGAAGGTCGGGTTGCGCGGCGACAGGCGATGCTCTGGCGCCACGTCCGCGATCAGGCCGCCACCGGTATAGACGCTCTTGCCGTTGAACCAGGTCTGGGCCCGCACCACCAGGTCGCCGTCGAACAGGCCGCCGATGCAGACCAGCACGATCGCGCTGTGGGCGGCGATGTAGCCGAGCTTGTGGGCCCCGCCGGCACGCGCGGCGACCATCCAGCCGTCGCCCTGGCGGTGCTGCAGCTTGACCTTCCAGCCGCCGCCGGCGAGCAGCTGGCCGATGCGCCTGGCCGCGCCGTCCGGGGTTTCGTCGAGCACGGTCTCGGCGCGCTGGCCGAAGGCCTTCAGGCTCTGGGCCCGGATTCCTTCCTTGACGGTCCTCAGGTCCCTCAGGATGTGCGGCGTGTTGCGCGCGATGCACAGCGAGGTGCTGATCACCAGGAACAGCAGGATCAGCAGGAACCACCAGGCGCTGTAGATCGAATCGAGCCGGGCGGCATGGAACAGCTCGGCCCAGAAGGGCCCGAACTGGTTGACGTAGTTGCCGAAAGGCTCGTGCTGCTTGAGCACGGTGCCGATGATCGAGGCGATGCAGATGATGGTCAGCAGCGCGATCGCAAAGCGCATCGACGAGAACAGCTCCACCGCCGCGCGGACCGCTGGGGGGCCGCGACGGACACGAAGGCCGTGGGTGGAGACTGACATGGGTGCGAGGCGTGAAAAGCAAACAAGGCGGGCCATCCTGCTGGATCGGCCCGCCTTGTTAGGAGTTTGTTGTCGGCGGTTGGTTCAGGCTTCGAGAGCCGGAGTTCAGCGCAGGCCGGCGATGTAGTCTGACACTGCGGCGATTTCCTTGTTGCTGAGCTTGGCGGCCACCCCGGTCATGACCGGAGAATTCAGTCGGGTGCCTTCGCGGAACAGGGTCAGCTGCTGCGCGGTGTAGTCGGCGTGCTGGCCGCCCAGGCGCGGGTACTGCGCCGGAATGCCGGCACCGTTCGGGCTGTGACAGCCAGCGCAGGCCGGAATCTGGCGATCGGCGACGCCGCCGCGGAAGATGCGCTCGCCCAGGCCGACCAGGTCCTTCTCCTTCGCGTAGCCGGTCTTGATCTTCTTCGAGGCCGCGAACCAGGCGATGTTGCGCATGTCCTCGTCCGACAGCGCCGAAGCCATCGGCTTCATGATCGCGCTCTTGCGCTTGCCGGACTTGAAGTCCTGCAGTTGCTTGAGGATGTACTCGGGGTGCTGCTGCGCCAGCTTGGGGTTCGCCGCGATCGCCGAATTGCCGTCCGCGTTGTGGCAGGAGGCGCAGCTCTGGCTGTTTGCCGGCGTGGCATTGAAGACTGCGTCGCCCTTGGCGAGGTCGGGCTTCGGCGCCTTGGCGGGCGCCTCGGCAGCCGGCTTTGCAGCGGGCTCGTCAGCCGCGAAGCTGGCACTGGCGGCGGCGCCCAACAGGGCTGCAAGCAGAATTTTGGCAAACAACTTCATATCGGGGGCTTGGATTTATGGCGCAAAACCCGGCGATTCTACAATGGCGCCCCAACCCGAAAGCCCATCGATGACCACCCCGACGCGGAAGCCCGCCGTCAGCTACTCCCGCAAGGCGACCGCCGTCGACCCTCAAGCCGCCGAACGCGCCCGCGTGGCGCGCGGCTGGCTGCACACCGCCCACTTCCTCACGAGCGCGCCCCAGCTCGAGCATCTGCCGCCTTTCGAGCTGCCCGAGATCGCCTTCGTCGGTCGCTCGAACGCGGGCAAGTCGACCGCCATCAACACGCTCACGCAGCAGACCCGGCTGGCCTTCGCCTCGAAGACGCCGGGCCGCACGCAGCACATCAACCTGTTCGGCGTCGGCAAGCAGAAGGTCGACGATGCGGTGCTGGCCGACCTGCCCGGCTACGGCTATGCGGCCGTCCCGAAGGAGGCCAAGCTGCGCTGGCAGCGGGTCATGGGCAACTACCTGATGACCCGCCAGAACCTGCGCGGCGTGGTCCTGATGTGCGACCCGCGCCACGGGCTCACCGAGCTCGACGACATCCTGCTCGAAGTGATCCGGCCGCGGGTCGAGGAAGGGCTCAAGTTCCTGGTGCTGCTGACCAAGGCCGACAAGCTCACGCGCTCGGACGGCGCCAAGGCGCTGTCGATTGCGCGACTGCAGGCCGGCGGCGGCGAGGTCAAACTGTTCTCGGCACTGAAGCAGCAAGGCGTGGACGAGGCGGCCGAGCTGCTCTGGCGCTGGGCGCACCCGGAAGACGGTGAGCCCGCGGCAAACCCCGAGCAAGCCCCCATCGACGAGCAGCCCTGAACACAGCGCGGGCGCCTCCTCGCCGCTTGGACCCCTAAGGAGACAACCTGTGATCGAGACTTTCGCCCGTGCGCTGCCGAACGGCACCACCCTGAGCTGCCGCGCGGCCGGTGCCCCCGGCCGGCCGCTGATGGTGTTCCTGCATGGCTTTCCCGAAGCCGCGTTCATCTGGGACGAACTGCTCGCGCATTTCGCAGCCCCCGAGCACGGCGGCTTTCGCTGCGTGGCGCCGAACCTGCGCGGCTTCGAGAAGTCCAGCGCGCCGGCCGAAGTCTCGGCCTACCGCGCCCACCTGCTGGTGCAGGACATCGCCGAACTGGCGGCCAGCGAGAACCCGGCCGGCCGCATCGACACGCTGGTGGCGCACGACTGGGGCGGCGCCTTCGGCTGGGGCTTCGGCAACCGGCACGCCGACCGCCTCGGCCGGCTGGTGATTCTCAATTCGCCGCACCCGGGGACCTTCGCGCGCGAACTCCTGAACAGCCCCGAGCAGCAGGCCGCGAGCGCCTACATGAACTTCCTCGCCCGCCCCGATGCCGAGGCCCTGCTGGCGGCCGACGACTACCGCCGCATGTGGCCCTTCYTCCTCGGCATGAAGGCCGGGCCCGAGGGTTTCGGCTGGCTCACCGAGAAGGTCAAGGACCAGTACCGCGAAGTCTGGGATGCGGGCCTCACGGGGGCTTGCAACCTGTACCGCGTGACGCCGCTGAAACCCGCGATGCCCGGGCAGCCGGCGCCCGCGATGCCGGAACTGCCCCATGACAAGCTGACCGTCGCCGCGCCCACGCTGGTCTTGTGGGCCCTGGACGACAAGGCACTGCTGCCCGGCTTGCTCGAAGGGCTGGAGGACTATGTGCCGAAGCTCGAGATCGTCAAGGTGCCGGGCGCCACGCACTGGATGGTGCACGAACGCCCGGAATTCGTCGCCGGCGAGATCGAGGCCTTCTGGCGGCGCTCTTAGTCAGTTGAGGACAGAGCAAAAACTGCTGCGCAGTTTCTTGGTCTGTCCCGCAAGGTCTCAGAAGCCGAGGACAGAGCAAAAACCGCTGCGCAGTTTCTTGGTCTGTCCCGCAAGGTCTCAGTAGACCGCGGGTTCGCCCTCGGGCCGGGTCTTGAAGCGCCGGTGCACCCAGTAGTACTGGGAAGGCATGGTGTCGATGTAGCCCTGCAGGCGCCGGTTCATGAGGGCGGTGTCGGCCACCGCGTCCTCGGTCGGGAAGTTCTGCCACGGCGGCAGCACCTCGATCTCGTAGCCCTCGCGGGTGAGCTTCGAGACCACCGGCACCACCTTGGCCCGGCCCAGCCGTGCAAAGCGCGACAGCGACGGCACGGTGGCCGCCTGCACGCCATAGAAGGGCACGAACACGGTCTGGTCGCGGCCGAAGTCCATGTCCGGCAGCAGGTACAGCAGGCCGCCCTTGCGCAGCCCCGCGACGATCGGCTTGATGCCGTCGACACGGTTCAGCGTGATCACGTTGCCGAAGCGCTTGCGGCCCTCGCTGACCCACTGGTCGACCATCGGGTCGCGCTGCGTCGTGTAGATCGTGGTCGAGGGCCGGTCGGTGTGCATCGTGAGCGCCGTGGCGGCCGCGTCGAGCCCGTAGAAATGCGGCGCGAACAGGATCATCGGCTCGTGGCCGTGCGCGATCTCCTCGATCACGTCGGCTGCGCCCACCACTTTGAGGCGGCGCGCCACCACCGCCTCCGGCGCGTGCCAGAGCCAGCTGCGGTCGAACCAGGACTGCGCCACGTAGACGAAGGTCTCGCGCGCCATGCGATGCCGCTCGGCCGGCGTCTTGTCGGGAAAGCACAGCGCGAGGTTGGTGTCGACCACCCGCCGCCGCGGCACCGCGACCACATGCAGCAGCCGCCCGAGCAGCGCGCCGAAGCCGCGCACCAGCGGGAAGGGGACGTGCGCCAGCGTGCGCATGAAGCCGATGCCCAGCTTCGAGGTCAGGCGACTCATCGGGCAGCCTCCACCGCCGCCTCGGCACGCGGGTGCTTGTAGCGGGCGTAGTCCCAGACGTACTGGCCCGGCAGGCTGCGGATCAGTTTCTCGATGCCTTCGTTCATTGCGGTGGCGGCGGCCTCGGGCGTGGCCTTGGGGTCGCTCATGGCCGTGCCGTCGAAAGGCACGAAGCGGATCGCGTAGCCGGCGCCGCGCGGCAGCCGCTCGCAGACGCCGAGGAACACGCGGGCGCCGGTCTGTTGCGCCAGGCGCGGCAGCAGGGTCATGGTGTAGGCCGGCCGGCCCAGAAAGGGCGCCCAGACGCCCTGCCCCAACGGCGGCACCTGGTCCGGCAGCAGGCCGGTGTAGCCGCCACTGCGCAGGGTGCGGATCAGGCCGCGCACGCCGGACACCGTGGTCGGCAGCGTCTGCAGGCCGGGGCGGTCGCGCGAGCCGGCGATCAGCTCGGCCATGAATTTCTTGCGCGCCGGCCGGAACAGCGCGGTGATCGGGCCGTAGTCCTTGAAGAAGCGTTCGCCGACGGCCTGACCGAAGGTTTCCCAGCTGCCGAGGTGCGGCGATACCAGGATCACGCCCTTGCGGGCGGCCAGCGCGGCCTCGAAGGCCTCGACACCCTCCCAGCGCACGATGCGCGGCAGCAGGCTTTCGCTGCGCGGCCGGGCCCAGACCCAGGGCAGTTCACCGACCATGGCGCCGGCGGCGGCGATCGCCGGGCGGTACTGCGCCGGCGTGAAGCCCGCCGCCTCGGCGTTCGCCTTGAAGCGCCGGCGGTAGTCGGGGGCGAGCCACCAGACCAGCCAACCCAGGCAGCCGCCGAACGCGTGCATCACTGGCAGCGGAACACGGGCGAGCAATCGGAACAAGGCAATCATCGAAACATGGGGATGTAACAGGACGCGCGCGCAAGGTACAGCGCGGCTCGAATAGAATGCAAATTGTCGCTGAGTTATGGAACTACTTGCAGGGCGACGTTAAACACCACTGCTAAAGCGTTCGCCAGAGCTCCGGAATGGGTCGGCAACGCGCCAATTGACCTGCTGCAACGGAGTTTGAAACACATGGCGAACGATTTTCTCTTCACTTCCGAATCCGTCTCCGAAGGCCATCCCGACAAGGTGGCCGACCAGATCTCGGACGCGATCCTCGACGCGATCTTCGAACAGGACCCGCGCTCGCGCGTGGCCGCCGAGACGCTGACCAACACCGGCCTGGTGGTGCTCGCCGGCGAGATCACGACCAATGCGCACGTCGACTACATCCAGGTCGCACGCGACACCATCAAGCGCATCGGCTACGACAACACCGACTACGGCATCGACTACAAGGGCTGCGCCGTGATGGTCTGCTACGACAAGCAGTCCAACGACATCGCGCAAGGCGTGGACCACGCGAGCGACGACCACTTGAACACCGGCGCCGGCGACCAGGGTCTGATGTTCGGCTATGCCTGCGACGAGACGCCCGAACTGATGCCGGCGCCGATCTACTATGCCCACCGCCTGGTCGAGCGCCAGGCCCAGTTGCGCAAGGACGGCCGCCTGCCTTTCCTGCGCCCCGACGCCAAGAGCCAGGTCACGATGCGCTACGTGGACGGCAAGCCGCACAGCATCGACACCGTGGTGCTCTCGACCCAGCACCACCCCGACCAGAGCGAGACGCCGACCAAGATGAAGGCCTCCTTCGTCGAGGCGGTGATCGAGGAGATCATCAAGCCGGTGCTGCCCAAGGAGTGGCTCAAGGACACGCGCTACCTGATCAACCCGACCGGCCGCTTCGTCATCGGCGGCCCGCAGGGCGACTGCGGCCTCACGGGCCGCAAGATCATCGTCGACACCTACGGCGGCGCCTGCCCGCACGGCGGCGGCGCGTTCTCCGGCAAGGACCCGAGCAAGGTCGACCGCTCGGCCGCCTACGCCGCCCGCTACGTGGCGAAGAACATCGTCGCCGCCGGCCTGGCGCGCCAGTGCCAGATCCAGGTCGCCTACGCGATCGGCGTCGCCCGGCCGATGAACGTCACGGTCTATACCGAAGGCACGGGCGTGATCCCCGACGAGCAGATCGCCGAACTGGTGCAAGCGCATTTCGACCTGCGCCCGAAGGGCATCATCCAGATGCTCGACCTGCTGCGCCCGATCTACGGCAAGACCGCCGCCTACGGCCACTTCGGCCGCGAAGAGCCCGAGTTCACCTGGGAGAGCACCGCCAACGCGGCGGCGCTGCGCGCTGCCGCCGGGCTGTAAGGTCCTCAGGCTTTTTCGAGCAGCCGGCAGACCTCCTCGTCGGAGGTCTGGCCGAAGTCCTGGTACCAGAGCCCGACGGCGTGGAAGTGCTCGGGCGTGCGGAGGCAGACCACCTCGTCGGCGACCGTGCCGACGCTTTGCAGCGCTTCGCGCGACGCCACCGGCACCGCAACCACGATGCGCTGCGGCCGGCCGGCGCGCACCGCCATCGCGGCGGCATGCATGGTGGCGCCGGTCGCCAGGCCGTCGTCGATCAGCAGCAGCACGCGTCCCTCGAGCCTCAGCGGCGGACGCTCGCCACGATAGAGCCGCTCGCGGCGCACCAGCTCGGCCTGTTCGCGCGCCACCACGGCCTCGACCTCCGCCGCGGCCACCGGCCAGGCGAGCGTCGACTCGTCCATGTAGCGCACGCCGCCGGAGGCGATGGCGCCCATCGCGAACTCCTCCTGACCGGGATAGCCGAGCTTGCGCACCACCAGCACGTCGAGCGGCGCGCCGAGTGCATGGGCGACTTCCCAGGCCACCGGCACGCCCCCGCGCGGCAGCCCGAGCACCAGCAGGCCGGGCCGCCCGCGCCAGGCTTCGAGGGCCTTGGCGAGCAAACGGCCGGCATCGCATCGATCCTTGAATTTCATCTGCAGCTCCTGCAGTCGGGATTCAGAAACGATACGCCGCGCTCATGCCGAGCGTCCAGTTTCGCCCCGGTGCCGGCTCGTAGTAGCGGGCATTGCCCTCGTTGACGATCACCGAGCCGACGTACTGCCGGTCGAACAGGTTGTCGATGCGCGCGAAGGCATTCAGGTCCCAGCGCTGCCACTGCATGACATAGCCCGCGAACAGGGCGACCACCGCGTAGCCCGGCGCGCTCACGGTGTTGCGGTCGTTGGCCTCGATGCTCGCCAGTGCGCGCAGCTCGGTGCCGGCGCGCCAGCCCTGGGGCGGCACCCAGCCGAAGGAGGCGAAGAACGCCTGGGGGGCGATGCCCGGGATGCGGTTGCCGGCCGGCACGATGCCGGCCGCGGTGCAGGGCAAGGTCGTGCAGAAGGCGTCGCTGTAGCGTGCGTCGAGCCAGGTGTAGGCCAGCTGGGTGCGCCAGTGGCCCTCGCTCTCGTGCTGCCAGGCGAGCTCGAAGCCGTCGCGCGTGGTCCGTCCGGCGTTCTGGAAGGTGGCCCGGCCGCCGACGTTGGTGGCGGTCACGATCTCGTCGCTGGTGCGGGTCTTGAACAGCGCCGCCGTGAGAAAGCCACCCGCGAGCCGCGCCTTGGCGCCCACTTCGACACTGTCGTTGACGGCCGGCTGCAGCGCGAAGTTGAGGCCGCCCAACCCGTCGGGGCGGTACGAGAGCTCGTTCAGCGTCGGCGTCTCGAAGCCGCGGCCCACCGAGGTGTAGAGCGCCAGGTCGCGCGTGGCCTGGTAGCGCAGCGACGCCACCGGCAGCGTCTCGGCGTAGCGCGCGCTGCCGCTGTCGTCGCGGTTCGCGCCCACGATGTAGTGGTCCTGCGAATCGAAATCCACGGTGCTGCGGCGCACGCCGGCTTCGAGCGTCCAGCGCTCGTCCAGGCGCCAGGTGCCCTGCAGGTAGGGGTCGAGGTCGTAGACCTCGTTGGTCTCGTTGCGGCGCAGCCGCCCCTGCACGCCCAGCACCGGCCGTGCGACCGTGCCGAGGTAGTTCTCGTAGCCCGTGCGCTGCTCGCGCAGCTTGTTGTATTCCAGTCCCGCGACCAGCTCGAAGGGCCGCCCGGCCAGCCGCAGCTGCGAGATCCAGCGCAGGTCGGCACCGCCGAAATCGCGCGCCAGCCCGATCACGCCGCCGGCGCTGGTCGGGCTCAGCTGCGCCGAGGGCGGAATCGCCTGGTACTGCGAGGTCTTTCGCTCGCCGCCGTAGACCAGCATGCGCAGCGTGTTGTCGGCATCGAGGAGGCGCTCGTAGGTCAGCCCGGCCTGCGTCTGGTCGACGCTCTTGCGGGTGTCGAACTGCGTCGCGACGGCCGCGCTGCGCCGGTTCAGCGCGTACTGCTCGGCCGTCAGGCCGAGCGGATCCTGGGCATTCAGATGCACGCTGTTGGCGACCAGCGTCAGCCGGCTGCCATCGTCGAGTGTGAAGCCCAGCTTGCCGTTGACGATGCTGCGATCGGCCGCGCTGTGGTCGCGATAGCCATCGGTCTCGAAACGGCCGGCGCTCAGCAGGTAGTCGACCGCGCCGGAGGAGCCGCTGGCCTTGACGCCGGTGCGCGTGGTGCCGAAGCTGGCCGCGGCCAGAGAGAAGCCCAGCTTCGGCGGCCCCTCGCCGGTCTCGGTGAAGGACTGCACCACGCCACCCGAGGAGTTGCCGTAGAGCGCCGAAAAGGGCCCGCGCAGCACCTCGACGTGGTCGACCGAGCCGATGTCGATGTTGGAGGTCTGCCCCTGGCCGTCGGGCAGCGTGGCGGGAATTCCGTCGACGTACAGGCGCACGCCGCGCACGCCGAAGGTGGAGCGGGCGCCGAAGCCGCGGATCGAGATCTGCAGGTCCTGCGCGTAGTTGTTGCGGTTCTGGATCTGCAGCCCGGGCACCCCGCTCAGGCTCTCCGACAGGTTCACGCCGAGCCGGCTGTCGCGCATGTCCACGCCTTCCACCCGGTCGACCGAACCGGCGACGTCGAACAGCGGCGTCGGACCGGCCGGCGTCGAGACCGTGATCTCGCCCAGCATGGGTGCGCCGCCGGCTTCCTGGGCCCGGGCCGCGGACGAGGCTGCGAGCAGCAGGCAGGCGAAAGCAACGGCGGAGAATTTCATCGCCGAGATTCTGCGGTGCACCGCAGCGCCATCGGCGAAGGGCAAGACCCTATGGCGCGCCGATGCAGGACCGGCCTAGGCGCGTCGCGCGGGCCGGATCCAGCCGAACCACAGGCCGACCGCGACCGGGATGCCGAGGGTGACCCACACATGATGAACGGAAGATGAACAGGCCCGAGCGACCCTGCGGCGCACCCTGTCGGCCGGCCGGCTACGATCCGCTGGCCGTTCGAGCCTGGACGGCCTCTCCTTTTCTGGTTGCCCGCGCTTTCCCGCTGCAAATGCTCCGCTGCCTGGTCCTCTCCCTCGCCTGCCTGCTCTCGGCCTGTGCCGGACTGCCCACCGTTCCGGCAGTGCCGTACGCCCCGGCCATTCCGGCCTCGCCGGCCACCGAGCTGGGCCGGCTTGCCGCGCCTTTCAACGCCCCGTCCGACAGCCTTTCGGGCGCACGCGTGCTGGCGCAGGCCGCGTTCGCACTGGACGCCCGGCTGGAGCTGATTCGTCGTGCCCAGTCCTCGCTCGACCTGCAGTACTACCTGCTGGGCAACGACAAGACCGGCAAGCTGATCCTGCGCGAACTGCGCGACGCCGCCCGGCGCGGCGTGCGGGTGCGCCTGCTGCTGGACGATTTCTATACGGCCAAGCTGGACCCGCTGCTGCTCGGCCTGGCCTCCTGGCCGAACGTGGAGATCCGGCTGTTCAACCCCTTCGTGGCCGGCCGCGACCACGCGGCCACCCGCTGGATGAGCTTCGCGGCCGATTTCCGCCGGCTCAACCACCGGATGCACAACAAGCTCTTCATCGCCGACGGCGCGTTCGCGATCGCCGGCGGACGCAACCTGGCGGACGAGTACTTCCTGCGCAGCGACGGCGCCAACTTCATCGACCTCGACATGCTGCTGGCCGGCCCGGTGGTGACCGGACTCCAGACCATCTTCGACAACTACTGGAACAGCGAGGTGGTCTGGCCGCTGCACGCCATCGTGCCGGCCGTCGAGCCGACGTCGGCACTGCGGGCGGAATTCGACCGCCGGACCTCGCGCACGGAAGCGCCGCTGCCGCCGGCGCTGCCCGAGACCGACATGTTCGGCGACCCGCCGCTCGGCACCCTGATCGCCCAGGGCCGGCTCGAGATGATCCCGGCCCAGGCCAACGCGGTGGCGGACTCGCCCAACAAGGTGCTGCGCGCCGAAGACGACGACACCGCCCGGGAGCGCCGGCCGCCCACGGTGGCCGAGCGCATGCGCGTGGCACTGGACCTGGCCCGTTTCAGCATCGACATCGTCTCGCCCTATTTCCTGCCGGGCGAGGAAGGCATGGCGCAGATCGCGCGGCTGCGCGCGCGCGACGTCCAGGTGAGCGTCGCGACCAACTCGCTGGCCGATACCGACGAGCCGCTGGTCAACATCAACTACAACAACTACCGCGTCGAGATGCTCCGCCTGGGCGTGCAGCTCTACGAGGTCAGCTCGGAGCAGATCAGGCGCAGCCTGAACCTGCGCAAGGTGTTTCGCCAGTCGCGCGGCCGGCTGCACGCCAAGCTGACCTTGATCGACCGCGAATGGGCGCTGATCGGCTCGCTCAACTTCGATCCCCGCTCGGCCCACATCAACACCGAAATGGGCGTGCGCCTGCATAGCTTCGAAGTCGCCCACCGCCTGCTGGAGGCCTTCCAGGTCGACAATGTCGAAAGCGCCTACAAGCTGCAGCTGAAGCCGGGCACCGACCAGATCCAGTGGATCAGCACCGACGGCGAGAACGTGGTGCACGACGACGAGCCCGATGCCAACATGCTGGTGAAGATCAAGCTGCTGCTGTTCTCGTGGTTCGTGCCGAGCGACTTGCTCTAGGAGACTGCGAATGCAGGACATCGTCTTCTTGCTCGACGTCGACAACACGCTGCTCGACAACGACGGCGTGGTCGACGATCTGCGCCGCCAGCTGATCGACAACTTCGGCAGCACCCGGGCCGAGCGCTACTGGGCCTTCTTCGAGGAACTGCTTGGCGAACTCGGCTACACCGACTACCTGGGGGCGCTGCAGCGCTATCGCCTGCGCGAGTTCGGCGACGACATGAACGACCCGCGGCTGCTGCAGATGTCGACCTTTCTCGTGGACTATCCGTTCGCCGACCGGCTGTATCCGGGCGCACTGGAAGTCGTCGGGCACCTGAAGCGCTTCGGCACCCCGGTGATCCTGACGGACGGCGACGTCGTGTTCCAGCCGCGCAAGGTGCAGCGCTCGGGACTCTGGCAGGCCGTCGACGGCCGGGTGCTGATCTACATCCACAAGGAGCTCATGCTCGACGCGGTGCAGAAGCGCTATCCGGCGCGCCACTACGTGATGGTCGACGACAAGCTGCGCATCCTCTCGGCGATGAAGGCCGCGTGGGGCGAGCGGCTGACGACGGTCTTTCCGCGCCAGGGCCGCTACGCCCTCGACCCGCTGGAGACCGCCGCGCATCCCGCCGCGGACATCTGCGTCGAACGCATCGCCGATCTCCTCGATTGTCCCCTCGCTGCCCTGCAGCGTCCGGCAACGCCCGCCCCTTGAACGCCACCCGGGAGCTTCCATGGCCTCACGACTCAGCCCCCTCGCCGGCCAGCCGGCCCCCCTGGACGCCCTGGTCGACGTCGACGCGCTGCTCGCCGCCTACCGCGCCGAGCGTCCCGATCCGACGCTGCCAGGCGAACGCGTCGCCTTCGGCACCTCGGGCCATCGCGGCTGCGCCTTCGAGCGATCCTTCAACGAATGGCACGTGCTGGCGATCACGCAGGCGATCTGCGACCACCGCCGGGCGCAGGGCATCGACGGCCCGCTCTACCTCGGCATCGACACGCATGCGCTGTCGGCGCCCGCGGCGGCCAGCGCGCTCGAGGTGCTGGCGGCCAACGGCGTCGACGTGATGCTGGCCACCGGCGACGAATACACGCCGACCCCGGCCCTGTCGCACGCCATCCTCGGCTACAACCGCGGCCGCACGAGCGGGCTGGCCGACGGCATCGTGGTGACGCCCTCGCACAATCCGCCGCGCGACGGCGGCTTCAAGTACAACCCGCCCAACGGCGGGCCGGCCGGCCAGGACATCACCGGTCCGGTGCAGGAAGCGGCCAACCGCTACATCGAAAAAGGGCTAGAGGGCGTTCGCCGGATGCCGCACGCGCAGGCCCTGCAGGCAGCCACCACGCACCGCCACGATTTTCTGGCGGGCTACGTCGGCGACCTGGGCAACGTGATCGACATGGACCTGATCCGCGAAGCCGGCGTGCGCATGGGGGTCGATCCGCTCGGCGGCGCCGGTGTGCACTACTGGGGCGCCATTGCCGAACGCTACCGGATCGACCTCAGCGTGGTCAGCGAAGCGGTCGATCCGCGCTTCGGCTTCATGACGCTCGACTGGGACGGCCAGATCCGCATGGACCCCTCATCGACCTATGCGATGCAGCGGCTGATCGACATCAGGGACCGCTTCGACGTCGGCTTCGCCTGCGACACCGACCACGACCGCCACGGCATCGTCACCCGCAGCGCCGGGCTGCTGCAGCCCAATCATTACCTGTCGGTCGCGATCGACTACCTGTTCCGGCACCGCCCGCAATGGGGCGCCGGTGCGGCCGTCGGCAAGACGGTGGTCTCGACGCGGCTGATCGACGCCCTCGCGCAGCGGCTCGGCCGCCGGCTTTACGAAGTGCCGGTCGGCTTCAAGTGGTTCGCCGACGGGCTGCTCGATGCCTCGCTCGGCTTCGTCGGCGAGGAAAGCGCCGGCGCCACCTTCCTGCGCCGCAACGGCACGGTCTGGACCACCGACAAGGACGGCATCACCGCGGCGCTGCTGGCGGGCGAGATCACGGCCCGCACCGGCCGCGACCCGGGCGCGCTCTACGCCGAACTGGCGAACGAATTCGGCAACCCGGTGGCCAGCCGCATCGACGCACCCGCCAGCCTGCAGCAGAAGAAGCAGTTGTCGGCGCTGAGCCCGCAGCAGCTGCGCGCCACCGAGCTGGCCGGCGAACCGATCGTGAGCGTGCTGAGCCACGCCCCCGGCAACGGCGGCGCGATCGGCGGCATCAAGGTGATCGCCCCGAACGGCTGGTTCGCCGCCCGGCCTTCGGGCACCGAGGAGATCTACAAGATCTACGGCGAGAGCTTCCGCGGCGCCGAGCACCTGGAGCGGATCCTCGCGGAGGCCCAGACCATCGTCGACGCGGCGATCGCGCCGGCGCGTCCGGACGGCCCGTGAAAACGAGGCGCCCTGGCACCGGCAGTGATCGGAGTCGAGTCGGTCAGCTGTCGATCTTCTGGCTGCGATAGACCGGCTTGCGATCAGGCTTGACCTTGGGAACGATCTTGTTCGGAGACAACACGGTTGGACCTGTGCATCCAATGCAGAATGGCACGGTCTTTCCATCAATGGACACCAATCCGCCGACGGGCGAGGGTGGAATGCCCTCGGACTTGAACGTGTCCGGTTGGTAGACCCCGTCCGAGTTCGGCGAGATCACGCCCGTCTGGAAATCCACCTTGTATGCCCGCCCGGTACCCAGCGAACACTTGTTCGTGCTGGTGCTCGATTTGGCCTGGAACGTGCTGAAGTAGGTCTGGCCGCCGATGGTCAGCGGTGTGGTGACGACCTGCTCGTACGGCGTGGTCGTGGTGAACAGATTCATGTACCAGCCATTCGCCTTCAAGGTCGTCGGGTCCATGGCCGTGCCGACGCCGGTTACGTTCGTCAGTTGATTGTTGGTGACGAGCGAGGCATCGGTCCCGTAGCCGATCACGACCGTGGGGGTGTTGGCCACCGCCGAGCCATCCGCGTCAAGCGCGCCAACCTTGGTGACGTCGTCCCGAATGCCGTAGAAGCGGTTATTGACCGATGCGGCGCTGCCCGAGGCCAGGGGCTTTTCCCGGTCGCCCGTGCCGACCAGAACGGTGGCCTGCGTGCCGAGCATGACGACACTCGGTGCGTACATGAACTTGCGCTGTTCCGAGGCCGTGGTCCAGTCGCTCACCGTCGCGATCTTGTTGATCGGCCAGTTCGCGACGCTGCTGTAGCTCGCGAAGCTGCTGTTCGGGTCGGTGGTGTTGATGCGCCAGATATTGCCGCGCGTGTCCACCGCGTACAGCAGGTCGATGATGCCGTCATTGTTGGCGTCGACCGCCGTCATGTCGGCGACGAAGCGGCCTGCCGTCGAACCCGGATCGAAGAATCGCAAGTTGGCCGCGCTGCCGGTTGCTGCGTCCATCACGAAAATACCGCGCCCTTGCGTGACGCTGTCGCAGGCGTTGGCGGCGCCGTCCTCACATTTGTCGTAGCCGGCACCGAAGGCGACCAGCGTGGTGGTTGCCGTTCCGATCTTCGCGCGCATGGCGACCGGCGTGGACCAGGTCTGGCCCATGCTGCTGTGGTCGGTGCTGCTGAACTTCCACATGAACGTCGGTTGATTGCCGCCGGTGCCGGGCTTGTTCGTTGCATTGAACGCATAGACCGCGCTCCCGCCGCGGCGCATGGTCGGATAGATCCACAGCTTGCTCAATACGCCGCCGGTCACTTCCTGGTAGCCGCCGATGGAACCGTCGAAGAAGTAGGTCTTCGGGGCGGCGCCGGTGACCGTCACGCCGGGATAGCTGATCACCGGATCATTCGAATGCACCCGATCCAGCGGATTCCGGGAGCTCGTGCTGTCGGTCCAGTGTTCCGGCGCAATGAAGGCCCAGAGCTCGTTGCCGGCGCCGGAGCCGGTCTGATTGCCGCTGACCGCGTGCAACATGCCGTCGCCGGCACCATAAAACACCACGACGTCGTTCGTGCTGCCCGAGCCGTAGTTCACCGCGAGGGGCCGCGAATGAACCACTTCGCCGTGCACCGTCGGCCGAGTCGTGGGCCCCGCTGTCACCGCGCCCGTGCTCGGGTCCGTCGTCGCGTAGGTCGTGGTGACCAGATTGCCGGTGGTCGGGTCGAAGGTGCTGTTGCCGTCGCCGACATTCTGGCCCCGTGCCCAGTTGACCAAGGTCGCGCTGGTGGTGCCTTTGCTCAGGCCCGCGCTCGGGATCGTCACGTTCGTCGTGTTGAAGTCGACCACCGAACTGCAGGTGGTGTCTGTGCAGGTCCGGATGTTGCGGGCGGCATACCCGAGATTGCGCAGCTGCTGACCGCTGCCTCCCCGTTCGACGAGCGGACCGTCGGGCGAATCGGAGTACTTGCTCAGACCAGCGTAAGTCGGTTCGTTTCCGCAACTCGACGCTGTCCCGGTCACGCTCTGCCAATACGTGCCGCTGTCGGCCGTCCAGTAGCTCTTCGCGCAATTCCAGATGAAGCCGCTCGACGTATCGACAGCGGGCGCGCCTGTGGCATCGACGAGGGAGAGCGCGTTGCCGCTGAGCGCGAACTGGTACTGCTTCATGTTGCCGACCCAGCGCTGATAGGCGTTTTCCTGCGGCCGGAAAACGCCCATGAACACCTGGTTCAGGAAGGTGCCCTGGGCATTCACGCTCACTGGCAGCGAGGCGGACGCAAACACGCTGTTGACCGACGCGATCTGTGTCAAGGTTTCCTTCAGCGCGTTGATCAGCGCCAGCAGGTCGCCACCCACGGAATAGTAGCCACCGGCGTAGTCTTCGGGCGCGTGGCCTCGGCCGACCGCCGCCATGGTCTGAAGCAGCTTCGCCTGCTTGGCGTCCTGCGAGGCGTTATAGACGTCGATCGTGAAGGTCTGGACGTTCTGCTGGCCGTCGATCGAGCTCACGTCGGTGCTGTAGAGGAATTTGGTCCACTCGTCGGCGAAGCGGACGTTGGACTTCTGGCTGTTGGGCAAAGGCGCCGGGTAGATCTGCGAGCCCGGGTCGTGGCTGAGCCGCGACATCAGGGTATTCGTCGGATACGGCGAGGCATTCGTATTGGTTCCGTATTCCTGATTCGGCCACGTATTGCCGATCAGGATGATGAAGTTCTTGCCGCAGCTGTTCTCGTTGGTGATCGGGCTCTTGTAGGTCTCCCTGGCCACAGGGTCCGTGAACGCATTCACGTCCTCCAAGGCGTTCTTGGTGCTGTAGCGCGTGGGGCCGAACCCTGTTGCGCCCATCGGCGAGCCGGCCGTACCGCCGGAGCCGGAAACGACAAGGTTCGGTCGCGACCAGCCGCCGAAGTACTTGAAGGCTTCGTAGAGGCCGGCACCGTATTCGGCCGAGGAGGCGCCTTTGAATTCCGGTTCCGTGATCTTGCTGTCGATGTTGGTCAGATCGGCAATGATCGAGGTGTTCACGTTGATGTCCGAGCAAATCTGCGGACTCAACGGCTTGACCTCGTGCCGGATATAGCCCGGCAGGACACTGTTGCTGTCGACCGAGTTGACGCTCGTGTTGAACATCATCAGGCCGACATTGATGTCCAATGCGGCGGTTCCGGTTGGCGGGCTGCACACGAGTTGGTTGARCACGAGCTTCAGCGCGCGAACTTCCACCTGCCCTTGCACCAGTTTCGGATTCCCGCTGCAGGCCGACGTCGAGCTGCAGAAGACCTGGTAAACATAGCTCTGGCAGGTCGTCTTCGCCGAGCCGCTGTAGTTGCCGCATTTCGCGAGGACATCGGAGTACGCCCATGCCTGGGCGTTGTTCGACCAGTTCGAGCTGTTGTCGAGATAGAAGAGAACATTGGGCGCTGACGCGCTCCCGCCGCCCGCATACAGGTCGATGTCTTCGGCAGCAGCCCGCGAATGCAGCACGAGGGCGGCGAGGATCGCCAGCACAAGTCGGAAGGCAAGGGTGTTCATCGGTGACCTTTTTTCTGGCTATATCGCGATCAGGAGCAGCTGCCGGAGAGCGCCGTGATGTCCGTGCGAACCTCGACGCCCTGCTGGACCACCGGCGCGGCGTTCAGCAGCTTCGGATCGTTGGCTTGCGCCTGCATGTCGTACAACACGGTCGCGCAAAGCGAATCGTCGGAGGGTGACCCCACCTTCGACGGATCGACGATCGTCAGGCCGGTGGAGCCTCCGCCGCCGAAGCAGGAGGCGTCCGTCGCGGCCACGTAGTAGATACCGGCCGGATCCTTCTTGAGCAGTTCCGAATTCTTGAGCACGCGGGCACRTTTGCACTCGAGGTTCCTGACCGTGACCTTCATCGAACCCTTCGTCGAATCGGCGGCGCTATCGTCCATCTTGCTCGTGCCGAGATTGACGCTGGTGGTCGTGCCTGCGGCCTTGTACGGATCCCAGGTGGTGTAGGGCTGATTCAACACCGTGTCGAGCGCGTAATTCGCTGCCGCTACCGCCTCGGTTCGCACCTGCTCATTGCTGACAATCTGGGTATGGCGCGTGGACAGCCGAATCACGCTGACCGCGACGAGGCTGACCATCAGCAGCATCACCATGCCAATCATCAAAACGGCGCCGGACTGGACGCGGCGCGCTCGGCAGACAGAGGTCTTCTTCATGATTCGCGGCGCGCCTTCGGAGTGACGAACGAGATATAGGTGCTGTAGACGCGCCGCTTCGGGTTGCCGGCGGCCTTTTCGGCAACGCTGACGGTGGTGTCCGCGCCGAGCGCGAAACTCGCGGCATTCTTGGTGTTCTGGCTCGGATCGCTGGAGCGGGCCAGCAGCCAGATTCGTACGCCGATGACTTGCGTCCAGTCCGTATTGGGCGGCGGAGCTGGCGGCGGGTTGGGCGCAGCCGCGAACACGTCAGGTGTTCCGTCTGCAGGGGTGCTGGTGTCGAACGCGTACTCGATTTGCATCTGCTCGATGTTCTCGACCAACACCACCTCAGGGAGGGCGCCGCCGAGCGAGATGTCTTGATAGACCAACGCGTTCGCCGCGCTGACGTAGTAGATGCGGCGAACGAGTTTGCGCTTCGGTGCCGGCGTGCCGGCAACACAGGTTTTGGTTTGAAGCTTGAATGTGGTCGGACCAGACAGACCCCGTGCGAGCACGATGGGCGTCGCGCTGTATTCGTCGCCACACTCTGACACCTGCAAATAGGCATCTGCATCCGCCTCGCCCGGGCAACCCGGGTCGCCGATGGCGCAAGTACTGGCCCGCTGAATAAAAAGCGCATCGGTACCGGCTTTGCGTGCAATGCAAGTCGGATCGGCGTCGGTGTTCGCCCCTGCCGCGCTGCCAAGCCCCAGGGCGTAGTAGGTCAACGAGTCTTGCCATTTGCCAAGGTTCGCGACTCCGGTCAGGCACATGGCTGTCGCTGCTTCGGCAGGCGTGACGATCGGAGTGACGGCCGCCGTCGGCTTGACCAGGGACCCGTAGAACCCCGTCTGCGACAACTCGCGGCTCAGAACGTCAAGGGCATAGCGTCCGTTCTCATTCACCTCCGCACTCAGTTCGACCTCGCTTCGGGACCGGCTGCTGCCAGCGAAAAGGACACTCACTGCGGCGACGATCAGCAGACCGATGACGAGCGCAATCATCAACTCGATGAGCGTGAGCCCTCGTTGGCGACGGCAACGGGCTTCTGAGGTCGAGGCAAGGGCTCGGCGGTACATGTCGGTCCTCAAGATGACTTGGTCAGGTTCGGCACCAGCACGCGGACCGATACGCCACGCCGCAGCCCGACGCCGAAATCCACATCGCTGGCACACTTGCCCGCCGAAGAATCGGGGTCGGGTTCGGCACTCTTCGATTTGCCTTGCCACACGACCGTGACGTAGATGTCGGCCAGTGCATTGCCCTCCGCCGGGTCGACCCGGATCAGGCAGCCGCGGGCGCCGATCATGGCTCCGACCTTCGAGCTGCCCTCCAGGGCCGCCGCGCCCTGCAGCGCTTGCCCCCACTGACACATCTCGAACTCTGCCTCCGCCAGCGGAACGCCCGCTCCCGCGACGCAGACGGAGCCGGTGCTGAAGTCTTTGGCATTCGCGCCCGATCCCACGTAAACACTGCCGTTGGTGGAACTGACGGCCGCATTCAGATAGCCGTCTACGATGGCCCGCGAATCGGTCAGACGGCCCTGCATTTCACGGACCAGCGAAAGCGCCTCGCCACGCTGGTAAGACTCGAATTCGATGACGGCCGACCTGGCTTGCATGCCGATCACGCCCAGAAGGCCCAGAAGCATCACGGCGATGGTCACCAGCACCTCGATCAGCGTGAAGCCGCGCATGCCGGTCGCTCGCGTACGGAATCGATGAAGGTCAGCTACGAACATGATGTCGATTGGGTGATGGCCCGGCCACTGGCAGAAATGCAGACCCAACGATTGACGCTGGCAGACGGGACGCTGAGCTTGATCCAGGACGAAACGCCAGGGGTCAGCCGGCCGGAGGAATCGAAGACGAACAGCAGGTTGCCGTGCGCCGAGGTGGTGGATGCCACCGAGGGGGAGCCCGTCTGTTGAAGGAGCGCGGTACCCGTTCCGTCGCTGCTTTGGGTGATCTTCCAGTCCCCGACAACGGTGTCGTCCCCCGAATTCGTGAAGTTGAACGCCACCTTGTCATTGCGCTTGAGTGCCTCGCTGCGAGCGACCCAAAGCGATTCATTCAGCGCCGAGGCGACGGACTTGATGCGCTGCGTTGCAATCAGTCGCTGGAACGCGGGCGCGGCAAGCGCCGCCAGGATGGCGACGATTGCCAAGGTGATCATCAACTCGATGGCCGTGAAGCCGCCCTGGCGAACGCGCCGCGTTGCGCGCCGAACTGGGGTCAATGCCACCGGGTTTTCCATCGCGTCACTTGCCCCAGTAACCCGAGGCGTCCGGCGCCTTGACGCCCGTGTCGGTGATCGTCAGCGTCTGCTCGTTCGATACCGCCTGGCTCCCTGCCGGAGTGGCCGTTGCCGTGAAGCCGCCGGACGAGCAGTCCGCCGGCGAGCAAGTGACCGCGATCGTGTAGGCCCCCTGGATTTCGGCAGGCATCACGAAACCGATATCCGCCTGCACGGTGGTGTACACACGCCGGTCGAGGAGGTAGCTTTGTTCCTTGCTGGCCAGATCCATCAAGGCCGCCTGCGCTGTCGCCCGCTTCCCCTTGCGGATGTACGCCGCATAGGATGGGTACGCGATGGCCGCCAGAATCGCCACGATCGCAACGGTGATCATCAGCTCGATCAACGTGAAGCCGCGCGCTCGCCCGCCCCTCGGGACCTTCGAGCTTGCCGTCGCCGACGCCATCGGCATCTGTTCCAGAGACTGAACCATCGGGCTGTATCCTCCATCGCGCGCCCCTCGACCCTTCGATCCGATCAGAGGCACGCCGCAGGAATTCATTTCAAAATGTCACAAAGTACAAGTGGATGTGAAATTATCACATCTGCCCGAAATCAGGTTTTCCTACGCGGCTGTTTCGTGGGAAAACTGACAGAAGGCCCGTTTCGCCCGACAGGCGGTTCGGCTTCATCCACATCGGGCGCCGGCCCCTTCGGCCTTGAAACTGCCCAAAACACCCTTATGATTAGCACTCGTCAAAGCTGAGTGCTAACAACACCGGCTTCCGACGATGTGGCGCCGGCAACCTTGCCGGCACCCGAACCAAACCCCGTTTCTTATCAGGAGATGCAATGAAACTTCGTCCTTTGCACGATCGCGTGATCGTCAAGCGCATTGAAAGCGAAACCAAGACCGCYTCSGGCATCGTGATCCCCGACAACGCCGCCGAAAAGCCCGATCAGGGCGAAGTCCTGGCCGTCGGTCCTGGCAAGAAGAACGACAAGGGCGACCTGATCTCGATGAACATCAAGGTCGGCGACCGCGTCCTGTTCGGCAAGTACAGCGGCCAGACCGTCAAGGTCGATGGCGACGAACTCCTGGTCATGAAGGAAGACGACCTCTTCGCAGTGGTCGAGAAGTAATTTCTCGCCCCTTCATCCCCCTATCCAACTGAATCTCGGAGAAATCTCATGGCAGCAAAAGACGTAGTCTTCGGCGGTGAAGCCCGCGCGCGCATGGTCGAGGGTGTCAACATCCTCGCCAACGCAGTCAAAGTGACCCTCGGCCCCAAGGGCCGCAACGTGGTGCTCGAGCGCTCGTTCGGCGCCCCGACCGTGACCAAGGACGGCGTGTCCGTGGCCAAGGAAATCGAACTCAAGGACAAGCTCCAGAACATGGGTGCCCAGCTCGTGAAGGAAGTGGCTTCCAAGACCTCGGACAACGCCGGCGACGGCACCACCACCGCGACCGTGCTGGCACAAGCCATCGTTCGCGAAGGTTTCAAGCTGGTGGCTGCCGGCATGAACCCGATGGACCTGAAGCGCGGCATCGACAAGGCGGTCACCGCCCTGGTCGCCGAGCTCAAGAAGGCTTCGAAGGCCACGACCACCTCGAAGGAAATCGCTCAAGTCGGCTCGATCTCGGCCAACAGCGACGAAACCATCGGCAAGCTCATCGCTGACGCGATGGACAAGGTCGGCAAGGAAGGCGTGATCACCGTCGAAGACGGCAAGTCGCTCGACAGCGAACTCGACGTCGTCGAAGGCATGCAGTTCGACCGCGGCTACCTGTCGCCCTACTTCATCAACAACCCCGAAAAGCAAAGCGCGATCCTGGACAACCCGTTCGTGCTGCTGTTCGACAAGAAGATCAGCAACATCCGCGACCTGCTGCCGACGCTGGAGCAAGTGGCCAAGGCCGGCCGTCCGCTGCTGATCGTTGCCGAAGAAGTCGAAGGCGAAGCCCTGGCAACGCTGGTCGTGAACACCATCCGCGGCATCCTGAAGGTCGTGGCCGTCAAGGCACCTGGCTTCGGCGACCGCCGCAAGGCCATGCTCGAAGACATCGCCATCCTGACGGGCGGCAAGGTCATCGCCGAAGAAGTGGGCCTGACCCTCGAGAAGGTGACGCTGGCCGACCTCGGCCAGGCCAAGCGCATCGAAGTGGGCAAGGAAAACACCATCATCATCGACGGTTCGGGCGCCCCTGGCGACATCGAAGCCCGCGTCAAGCAAGTCCGCGTGCAGATCGAGGAAGCCACCTCCGACTACGACCGCGAAAAGCTGCAAGAGCGCGTGGCCAAGCTGGCCGGCGGCGTTGCCGTGATCAAGGTCGGCGCTGCCACCGAAGTCGAAATGAAGGAAAAGAAGGCTCGCGTCGAAGACGCCCTGCACGCCACCCGCGCTGCAGTGGAAGAAGGCGTGGTTGCCGGTGGCGGCGTGGCCCTGCTGCGCGCCAAGCAAGCCGTGGGCGACAAGCTCAAGGGCGACAACGCCGACCAGGACGCCGGCATCAAGCTGGTGCTCAAGGCCATCGAAGCGCCCCTGCGCGAGATCGTCAACAACGCCGGCGGCGAAGCCTCGGTGGTGGTGAACGCCGTGTTGGCCGGCAAGGGCAACTACGGCTTCAATGCCCAGAACGACAGCTACGGCGACATGCTCGAGCTGGGCATCCTGGACCCGACCAAGGTGACCCGCACCGCCCTGCAGAACGCCGCTTCGGTGTCCTCGCTGCTGCTGACGACCGAAGCCATGGTCGCTGACGCACCGAAGGACGAAGCCGGCGCCGGCGGCGGCATGCCCGACATGGGCGGCATGGGTGGCATGGGCGGCATGGGGATGTAATTCCCCCGGCCCGGCTGCCACAGCCAAGCCAAGAGCCCCGCGGTGCGAGCCGCGGGGCTTTTTTTCGTCCTGTCGGAGCACCGGGGCGGATCGGCGTACAACCGGGGCTTCGACCCGAAAACGCAGCGAAGGAACCCGCCGGCATGAACCCCAAGACCCTCGTAACACCCCCGGTGCCGGCACGCCGCGCCCTGCTGTGCGCACTCGCGCTCGGCGCCGGAGGACTCGCGCTGCGCCCCGGCGCGTCCGCCTGGGCGGCCGAGCGCGCCACCGTCGTCCCGGCGCCGACCGACGATCCGGCCGCAGGGGCCGCCGCCACGACCGAGACCGCAGTCATCGCCGGCGGCTGCTTCTGGGGCGTTCAGGGTGTGTTCCAGCACGTCAAGGGCGTCACCAGCGCCGTCTCGGGCTATGCCGGCGGCGAGGCCGCAACGGCCAACTACGAAGCCACCAGCTCCGGTCGCACCGGCCATGCCGAATCGGTACGCATCAGCTACGACCCGAAGCAGATCAGCTACGCGCGGCTGCTCCAGATCTATTTCTCGGTCGCCCATGATCCGACCGAGCTGAACCGCCAGGGACCGGACGTCGGCAGCCAGTACCGCTCGACCATTTTTGCGGCCAACCCCGAACAGGCACGCATCGCCAGGAACTACATCGCGCAGCTCGACCGCGCCCGCGTCTTCGGCAAGCCGATCGCGACCACCATCGAGCCGCTCAAGGCCTTCTATCCGGCCGAGGCGTACCACCAGGATTTCATGACCCGCAATCCCGACCACCCCTACATCGCGATCAACGACCTGCCGAAGGTCGACAACCTGAAGAAGGTGTTTCCCGCCAGCTACCGCGCCAAGGCGGTGCTGGTGGGCGCAGGCGGCTGAGGGATCAGACGCTGGCCGGGACCGGCCCGGCCGGCGGTCCGTAGGCATTCGATTCCGGCTGGCTCGGCTGCACCATGAAATAGAGCAGCACCAGGGTGCCGATCACCGGGACCAGCCCGAGCAACAGGAACCAGCCGCTGCGGCCGACGTCATGCAAGCGGCGAACGCCGACCGAGAGCAAGGGCAGCAGGAAGGCCAGCACCACGAGGTAGTAGAGGTACTCGTGGATGAAGCCCGCCACGAAAGCCACGATGACATAGGCCAGGATGAACCACCAGTATTCGGGCCGGGTCGCACGACCGGAAAACTCGACGTACTTGCGAAAGCAGGTCTGGAACGCCTGTTGAAAATTCATGAGCAACTCCTCTTGCTGATTCCCACGGGACAACCCCGTGGTCATCATATCGAGCAGGCTGCCGACTTTGATGAAAGCTAGGCGCCCGGTCGAAGGCGCTGCAGCAGGCCCGCCGTCGAGGCGTCGAGCCCCTGCACGTCGCCGGAGGCCAGCCGCGGCTCGATGTCCCGGGCCAGCACCTTGCCGAGCTCCACGCCCCACTGGTCGAAGCTGTTGATGCCCCACAGGGCACCGCTGGTGAAGACGCGGTGCTCGTACAGCGCCAGGAAGGCGCCGAGGGATTCCGGCGTCAGTCGATCGAGAACGAAGAAGGTGCTCGGCCGGTTGCCCGGGAAGTTCTTGTGCCCGCCCGCATCGTGCTGGCCGACCATGAGCGCCTGCGCCTGCGCCAGCGCATTGGCCAGCAGCTTGGGATGATGGCCCGCGAGATCGTGCCCCGCATCGCGCACCGCGATGAACTCCAGCGGCGTCACGTCGGTGCCCTGGTGCAGCATCTGGAAATACGCATGCTGCCCGTTGGTGCCGGGCTCGCCCCACAGCACGGGCGAGGTGCCGAAGGTGAGCAGCTGGCCGGCCATGTCGACCTGCTTGCCGTTGCTTTCCATCTCGAGCTGCTGCAGGTAGGCCGGCAGCCGCTTGAGCGCACTGTGATAGGGCGCGATGCTGCGGGTCGTGAAACGATGGAAATTGCGATACCAGACGTCGAGCAGGCCGAGGCGCACCGGCAGGTTCTGCTCGAGCGGCGCGGTGCGGAAATGCTCGTCCATCGCATGYGCGCCGGCCAGCAGGCCGCGGAAACCGTCGGCGCCGATGGCCAGCGCGATCGGCAGGCCGATGGACGACCACATCGAGTAGCGGCCGCCGACCCAGTCCCAGAAGCCGAAGGTGGTGTCGATGCCGAAGGCCTTCGCGGCCGCCACGTTGGTGGTCAGCGCGGCGAAATGACGCGCGATATCGACGCCGCCCGACTGCTCGAACCAGCGCCTGGCCGACTGCGCGTTGGCCATGGTCTCGGCGGTCGTGAAGGTCTTCGAGGCGATCAGGAACAGCGTGTGCTCGGGCGCCAGCCCGCGCAGGATGCCGGCCAGCTCGTGGCCGTCGACGTTGGAAACGAAGTGGAAGCGCTTGCCCGGGGCCGAGAACTGGTCGAGCGCCAGCACYGCCATCTGCGGACCGAGGTCGGAGCCGCCGATGCCGATGTTGACGACATCGGTGATCGTCGAATCCGAGCGCACTTTTTCGGCGTAGGCCAGCATGGCGTCGAGCGTCGCATGGACGTCGCGGAAGGCGCCCGCCAGCTCGCCCGTCACCGGCGCGCAAGCCGGTCGCCGCAGCAGGGTATGCAGCACCGCACGCCCCTCGGTGGCGTTGATGTGCACGCCCGCGAACATCGCGTCCCGATGCGCCTCCAGTCCGGCTTCACGCGCCACGGCCAGCAGCAGCTGCTCGGTGCGCGCCTCGACGAGGTTCTTCGACAGGTCGGCAAAGACGCAGGGCGCCGACTGGCTCAGAGCCGCGAAACGTCCCGGGTCGCTCGCAAAGGCCTCGCGCACGTCGAAGCCGAGTCCGGCCGTGTCGTAATGCATCTGGAGCGCGCCCCAGGCGGCCGTGCGATCGCAACGGGCGTTCATCTTCAGGCCTCCATCAATCTTTCGAGCTTGACTGCATCGGCCGCGAAGGCCCGGATGCCTTCAGCCATCTTCTCGGTCGCCATCGCGTCCTCGTTCAGCGCAAAGCGGAATGCCGCCTCGTCGAGCGTGACCTCCGGGATCTCCAGGCGCTTCGCCGCCTCGGCGTCGAGCGCATGGACGAGCGGCGCCTCGCTGGCGGCCAGT
Source organism: Variovorax sp. P1_H2 (assembly GCF_056405295.1). NCBI lineage: Bacteria > Pseudomonadati > Pseudomonadota > Betaproteobacteria > Burkholderiales > Comamonadaceae > Variovorax > Variovorax sp. P1_H2. The sequence continues at coordinate 69,440 of NZ_JBFUCJ010000010.1, forward strand.
TCGGCCAGCAGCTCGGGGCTGATGGTCAGCAGGTCGCAGCCGGCCAGCGTGGCGATCTGGTCGATATTGCGGAAACTGGCGCCCATCACCTCGGTCGCGATGTCGTTCTTCTTGTAGTAGTCGAAGATCTGGCGCACTGAATTCACACCCGGATCGTTGGCGCCGGCATTGGCGGCCTCGTCCCATTGCGGACCCTGCGACTTCTTGTGCCAGTCGTAGATGCGGCCGACGAAGGGCGAGATCAGCTGCACCTTGGCCGCCCCGCAAGCCACCGCCTGGGCGAAGGAGAACAGCAGCGTCAAGTTGCAATGGATGCCCTTCTGCTCGAGCTGGCGGGCGGCCTCGATCCCTTCCCAGGTCGAGGCGATCTTGATCAGCAGTCGCTCTTCGACATCGATGCCCTCCGCCCGATAGAGCGCCACGATGCGCTCGGCGCGCGCAATGGTGGCTTGCGTATCGAAGCTCAGGCGCGCATCGACCTCGGTCGACACCCGGCCCGGGATGATCGACAGGATCTCGGTGCCGAAGCGCACCAGCAGGCGGTCGATGACCTCGTCGATCGACGCGCTCTGGTGCTTCTTGACCACCTCGTCCAGCAGCGGACGGTAGTCGGCCTTCTGGACCGCCTTCAGGATCAGCGACGGATTGGTGGTCGCATCCCGGGGCTTGAACTGGGCGAGCTGGCGGAAGTCACCGGTGTCGGCGACCACGGTGGTCCATTGGCGGAGGGCATCGAGTTGGTTCATCCGGCGATTATCCCGCCGCTTCACTACATGGCGTGTGGTCCGCGGCTGACGCCGCCCAGGGCTCGCGGCCCCTAATCTCTGCGTTCGATTGGTCGCCTTCCGGAGGAATCCCATGTCTTTTCGCAGCCACCGTGCACCACCGCCCGCCGCCTTCGACGATCGCGCCCACAGCGCCTCGATCGGGGCCCTGGCAGCCGCCTTCTGCATCGGCGGCGTCGTCACCCTGCTGGCCCTCTCGGGCCGTCGCACGTCACGCGCCGAGACCGTCGCCGGCCCGGCGGATGGCGCGCCGCTCATGCGCGCGCCGCTGCAGGTGGTGGCGCCGGTCGACCTCAAGCGCTATGCCGGCCTCTGGCACGAGCAGGCGCGGCTGCCCAGTCGCTTGCAGAAGCCATGCACGGGACCGGTGAGCGCCGAGTACACGCCGCTGGCCGACGGCACCGTGGAAGTGCGCAACCGCTGCGTCCTGGCGGACGGCAGTTTCGACGAATCCGTGGGATCGGCGCGCGTGGTGCCGGTGGCCGGGCAGCCCGGTGCGGGTCGGCTGGAAGTGCGCTTCGCGCCCGAATGGCTGGGCTGGCTGCCGCTGGTCTGGGGCGATTACTGGATCCTCAAGCTCGATCGCGACTACCAGGTGGCGCTGGTCGGCACGCCGAACCGCCAGTCCCTGTGGGTGCTCTCCCGCGCGCCGCGGCTCGACGCCAACCTGCTCCAGGCCGAACTCGACTACGCCCGGACGCTGGGCTTCGATGTCGACAAGGTCGAGCTCACCGGCAGGTAGCGCGCGAGCTGCGCCGGCAACGCGCTCGGCCGCTCGCAGTGGATCGCCTGCCAGCCGAGCTCGCGCGCGGCCAGCACATTGGCCAGGGAGTCGTCGATGAAGACCGTCTCCGAGGCCGCGAGCCGGTAGGTCGTCGCCAGCAGTTCATAGATTGCGCGCTGCGGCTTGATGATCTGCACGTCGCCCGAGAAGATGCCGCCGTCGAACCACTGGAAGAAGGGGTGCCGGTACTCGAGCACCCGCGCGTAGGGCGACGGCATGTTCGACAGGTAGTAGAGCCGCAGGTCTTCCCCCGCGTCGCGGCGCGCCCGCAGGCCCGCCAGCAATTCCACGGTGACCGGGATCGGCTCCAGCCGCTCCCCCATCGGTGCCAGCACCTCGCTGAGCCGGTCGGCCGGCAACGACAGGCGCAGCGCCATGCGGCCGATGGCGTCGTCGAGGCTGTGGGTGCCGCGGTCGAAGCCCAGCCAGTCCTCGTGATGGAACATCTGGCGCGCCAGCGCGTGCGCCGCCTCGGCCGTGGGCGCATGCGGCGCCAGATGGTTTTGAACGAGGGCGACGGGCTCCCAGGTCAGGAGCACGGCTCCGAGATCGAAAACGACATTCATGCGGCAAGGGGTACGACGGAAACGCCATGGCTGGCGAGGGACAGGGTGGTCTGGGCACCGGCGGCCAGCGGTCGCGCGAGGTCGCTCGACACCACGAACACCGGGCCCAGCGCGGTGTCGAAAGCATATTCGTAAAAACTGCCCAGGTAGGCCGCCTTGCGCAGCGTCGCCGGCAGGCCGATGGCGGCGCCGATCAGCCAGGCCTCGGGCCGCACTGCAACCTTGACGAAGCCGGGCGCCACGTCGTAGCGCGGCGTCAGCGTCAGCGGACCCAGCTCGACGCGGCCGTCGGGCTGGGCGAGGGCCGGGAACACCATCGCCTCGCCCATGAAGCCGGCGACGAATTCGCTTCGCGGATGGCCGTAGAGTTCTTCGGGCGTGCCTTGCTGCGCGATCACGCCGTGGTCCATGACGATGATCTGGTCGCTGACCGCGAGCGCTTCGCTCTGGTCGTGTGTGACATAGGCGACGGTGAGCTGCAGGCGCTGCTGCAGGCCACGGATCTCCTCGCGCATCTCGCGGCGCAGGCGGGCGTCGAGATTGGACAGCGGCTCGTCGAACAGCAGCACGGCGGGTTCGAGCACCAACGCCCGGGCCAGCGCGACGCGCTGCTGCTGGCCGCCSGACAGTTCGCTCGGCAGCCGGTCGTCGAAGTCGACCAGGCCGACGCCGCGCAGCGCCTCGCGGGCGCGCGCCGCGGCCTCGGGCTTGCGCACGCCGCTCATGCGCAGGCCGTAGCCCACGTTCTCGATCACGTTCATGTGCGGGAACAGCGCGTAGCTCTGGAACATCATGCTGACGTTGCGCTCGGCCGGCCCCAGCGTGGTGACGTCGCGCCCACCCATGAGGATCGCGCCCGAGGTCGGGGATTCGAGCCCGGCGATCATCCGCAGCGTGGTCGTCTTGCCGCAGCCCGAGGGACCGAGGATGGTGGTCAGCGTGCCGACCGGCACCTCGAAGCTGATGCCCTTGACCGCCAGCGGCGCGCGCGCGTCGCTGCCGTAGCGCTTGGTGACGTTGCGCAGTTCGATGCCTTGGCTCATGGGTGCTCCGTGTTCAATGTGCGGCGACCGCGATGCTCGGCACGCCCTGCTGTCGGCGTCCCAGCTTGCGCTCGCCGACCAGCCACTGCACCGCCGCGATCGCGGCCGACATCAGGATCATCAGCACGGTGCAGTAGGCCAGCGCGATGCCGTAGTCGCCGTTGCCGACCCGGCCGATGATGTAGGTGGTGGCCAGTTCGTTCTCGGCCGTGACCAGGAAGATCACCGCGCTGACCGTGGTCATCGCCCGCACGAAACTGTAGACCAGCGCCGCCACCAGCGCCGGCTTCAGCAAGGGCAGCACCACCTTGAACAGCGTCTGCGAGGTCGAGGCCCGCAACATCAGCGAGGCCTCGTCGAGCGAACGGTCGAGCTGCTTGAAGGCGGCCGTGCCGGCGCGCACGCCGACCGGCAGGTTCCTGAACATGAAGCACAGCACGATGATGAGCCCGGTGCCGGTGAGCTCCAGCGGCGGCACGTTGAAAGCCAGGATGTAGCTCACGCCCAGCACCGTGCCGGGGATCGCGAAGGCCAGCAGCGCCGCGAACTCGAAGGCGCCCTGCCCCTTGAATTCGTTGCGCGCCAGCAGCCAGGCGATCAGCAGGCCGAGGCCGGCCGTCAGCGGTGCCGAGAGGCCGGCCAGCTTGAGCGTGGTGATCAACGAGTTCCAGGCCGTGCCCGCCCACACCAGACCGAACTGCCCCCATTCGAGCGCGAACGCGGTCTTGAAATGGTTGAGCGTGAAGCTGTAGTCGCGGCCCCAGGTCTGGACGAAGCCGCCCGCGAAGGCGAACAGGTACACGACCACGGTGAAGGCGATCCACGGCAGCGCGATGCAGTAGATGGTGCGGCGCACGCCGTCGGGCAGCGCCATCGCGATGCCGGCATCGCCCTTGCCGCTGACGGTGGTGTAGTTCTGCCTGCCGAGCACCGCGCGCTGCAGCGCGAACACGCCGAGCGCGAAGATCGTCAGCACCCAGGCCAGCGAGGCGGCGCGGCCCTGGTCGTACTGGGCGCCGACGATGGCGAAGAAGATGTCGGTCGACAGCACCGAGAACTGGCCGCCCACCACCACCGGGTTGCCGAAGTCCGCGATGCTCTCGATGAAGCCGACCAGGAAGGCATTCGCGAGCCCGGGCTTGATCAGCGGCAAGGTCACCGTGAAGAAGGTGCGGCGGCGATCGGCGCGCAGCATCTGCGCCGCTTCCTCGAGGCTGGGCGAGACGCCCTGCACCACGCCGCGCATGATCATGAAGGCGATCGGCGTGAAGGCGAAGAGCTGCGCCACCAGCACGCCGGGCATGCCGTAGAACCAGCGCGTCGGCTCGATGCCGAAGGCGCTCTCGAGCAGTTGGTTGACCACGCCGGCACGGCCGAACAGCAGGATCAGGCCAAGCCCGACCACGAAAGGCGGCGTGATGATCGGCAGCAGCGCCAGCACGCGCAGCGGCGCCTGCCAGCGCCGGCCGCCGCGCTCGGCCATCAGCGCCATCAACGTGCCGAGGAAGGTGGTGCCGGCGGCGGTCAGCAGGGCCAGCACCAGCGTGTTCCAGGCCACGCCGCAGCGCACGCCGCCGGCCAGGCAGCCCAGGCCCCAGACCCGTTCGGTGCCGATGCGCGCCGCGAAGGCCGAGAAGGACGCGCGTCCGTTCTCGTCGAGGAAGGCCCCGGCCAGCGCCTTGCTGACCGGATAGGCGATGAACAGCGCCATCAGCACGCCGCAACCGATGACCGCACCGGAAACGAAGAGGTCGCCCTTGAAGAAGCCGAGCCGCGCCAGCCCGAAGGCCGCGAGCAGGATCAGCGCCGACAGCGCGACGAAGCCACCGGCGCCGATGCCGAACTGGTTGACCGGCAGTTCCCCGAGCTGCGCGTTGAGAATCGGGAGGCTCCAGCCGCGGGCGCCGATCAGGAAGCCGCTGAGCGCCAGGCCGATGGCGCCGACGGCGCCGCCCACCAGCAGCAGCCGGCCCTGGGCGCGGCCGGCCGGCAGCAGGCCGCCGAGCGCGCAGATCGCCAGGCCGATGACGCCGATCCAGAGCCAGCTGCGGCCCTGCAGCAGCGCCTGCATGACACCGTTGGCGCCCTCGGCAGCGCCGAAGACCTGCGGCATCGCCTCCCACCAGCTGGTGTCCTGGATCGCATACCAGGGCAGCAGCAGGTAGGCCAGCGAACCGGCCGCGATGCAGGTCCAGACCGGAGCGTTGGGGCGCTGTCGCATGCTCTCAGCGCGGCAGCGAGTTGACGTCCTTCTCCCAGCGCGCGATCAGGCGCTTGCGTTCGGCGCTGGCGCCGTACCTGGCGTAGTCGTAGTCGATCATCTTGATCTTCTTGAAGTCGGGCACGTTGGCGTCGACCGGCGTCGCCTTGTTCGACGGCAGCTGGAACTGCTTGGCCGCGGCGCCGAAGGTCTGGGCCTGCGGCGTCAGCGCCCACTCGTAGAACTTCTTGGCCTCGGCCAGGTTGCGCGCGCCCTTGACGATGCTCATCGAGCCGATCTCGGCGCCGGTGCCTTCGGACGGCGTCACGGTCTCGACCGGGAAGCCCTGCATGCGCTCCTGCGGCGCATCGTGGACGAAGCTGATCGACACCGCGGTCTCGCCGCGCGCCACCGCCTTGATCGGGCCGGTGCCCGAGCGCGTGTACTGGCCGACGTTCTTGTGCAGGCCCTTGAGGTACTCGAAGGCCTTGTCCTCGCCCATCAGCTGCACCAGGGTCGCGATCATCGTGTAGGCGGTGCCGCTCGAGGCCGGGTTCGCGACCTGGATGTCGCCTTTGTATTCGGGCTTCAGCAGGTCGGCCCAGCTGCGCGGCACGGCCAGCTTCTTCTTCGCGAGCAGTTCGGTGTTGTAGCCGAAGCCCAGCGGGCCGGAATAGATGCCGACCGTCTTGTAGCCCGACTGCTGGGCCTGCTGCTGCGCCCACGGATAGAGCTGCGACAGGCTGGGCGACTTGTATTCGAGCGTCAGGCCCGATTCGGCCGCCTGCAGGTGCGGGTCGCCGGTGCCGCCGAACCAGACGTCGGTCTTGGGGTTGTCTCGCTCGGCGATCAGTTGCGCCAGCGCTTCGCCCGAGCCCTTCAACGACATGTTGAGCTTGACGCCGGTGGTGCGGGCGTACACGGTGGCGATCATGTTGCACCATTCGGCCTGCACCGAACAGATGACGTTGACGGTCTGGGCCGAAGCGGCGCCCGAGGCGCCCAGCAGCGCTGCCAGCGCGGTCATCGCGAAAATCTTCTTCATCAGGACCTCTCGAGAACAAAAAAGGCCCCGTGGGCCGCGTTTCAGCTTAGCGCGTACCGATTCTTGCAGGATCGGTACAAGTACCATTCGCTGGCAAGCTTCATGCTCGGCATTTCCAACTACACGGGTGTATCCATGAGTTTCGACCTCGTCCTCTTCGGCGGCACCGGCGACCTCGCTTGGCGAAAGCTGATGCCGGCCCTGTTCCAGGCTTTCCGCCACGGCAGCCTGCCCGAGGGCGGGCGCATCATCGGCATCGCCCGCGACGACCTCGACGACGACAGTTACCGCGAACTGATCCAGTCGCGCTTCGCCGCGGTCGAGGGTGCCAAGCGGCCGACGCCCGAGGAGTTCAAGAAGTTCGCCTCGATGCTGTACTTCCTGCGCATGGACCTCTCGAAGCCGGAGGACTATGCGAAGCTCGCCGACCTGCTCAAGACGCGCAATGCGGACAACGTCGTGATGTACCTGGCCACCGCGCCCGGCCTCTTCACCCAGGCGGTCGGGCAGATCGCGGCGGCCGGGCTCAACGGCCCGCAGACCCGGCTGGTGCTCGAGAAGCCGCTGGGCCATGACCTGGCCTCGAACCGGGCCATCAACCATGCGGTGCGCGAGGTCCTGTCCGAGCAGCAGATATTCCGCATCGACCACTACCTGGGCAAGCCCTCGGTGCAGAACCTGTTCGCGATGCGCTTCGGCAATGCGCTGTTCGAGCCGATCTGGCGCCGCGAGTACATCGCCAACATCCAGATCACGATCGCCGAGGATCTCGGCGTCGAGAAGCGCGGCGCCTTCTACGACCAGACCGGCGCCCTGCGCGACATGGTGCAGAACCACGCGCTGCAACTGGTCTGCGCGCTCGGCATGGAGCCGCCGATCAACGCCCACGCCGACGCCATCCGCGACGAGAAGCTCAAGGTGCTGCGGGCCTTGAAGCCGTGGACCGCCGAGTCGATCGGCATGCATGCGATCCGCGGCCAGTATGCGGCCGGCACGGCCTACGGCGAGCGGGTGCAGGGCTACCGCGACGAACCGGGCGTCGACCCCGAAAGCCGCACCGAGACCTTCGTCGCGCTGCGCACCGAGATCGCCAACTGGCGCTGGGCCGGCGTGCCGCTGTACATCCGCACCGGCAAGCGGCTGGCCTCGCGCGATGCGCGCATCGAGGTCAACTTCCGGCAGACGCCGCACGCGATCTACCGCGCACCGACCAATGCGTTCAACAAGCTGGTGATCAACCTGCAACCCAAGGACGGGCTCGAGCTGCACCTGCTGGCCCAGGCGCAGGACAAGCGCCAGCGCAACGGCAACCGCCACGCCGGCCCGCAGCTCGCACCGGTCCAGCTCGACCTCGACTTCGACAAGCGCTTCGGCACCGAGCGCGTCGGCGCCTACGAGCGCCTGCTGCTCGACGTCATCGACGGCCGGCTGAACCTGTTCGTGCGCAGCGACGAGCAGGAAGAGGCCTGGCGCTGGGTCGAGCCGCTGATCGACAGCTGGGCCTCCGACGGCACGCCGCGGCCGTACGCGGCCGGCACCTGGGGCCCGAGCGCATCGAGCGCCATGATTGCAAGAGACGGGTACGCCTGGGGCGAAGAGCAGTAGCCGCGGCCGGCGCAGCCGGGCCCGTTGGTGAAACACCGCGGAACCGGCTTTGCCGGGCCGCTGGTGTTGCCCCCGGTAGGGGGTGGGCGGGCTACACGAAGTGAGCCCAACCTGGGGGCGAGCCTAGTCTCTGTTTTCTTCCACGGCGTGGCAGGCCACCTGCACGCCGCGCAGCATCTGCAGCAGCGGCCGCTCGCTCTTGCAGCGCTCGTTGGCCAGCGGGCAGCGCGGATGGAAGGTGCAGCCGCTCGGCGGATTCAGCGGGTTCGGCACCTCGCCCTGCACCGGCGTGCGGCGGCGGCCGGTGTGCTTCATCTGCGGGATCGCGTCGAGCAGCATCCGGGTGTAGGGATGCTGCGGCGCCGCGAAGAGCTGCTGCTTGTCGGCCACCTCGACCAGCCGCCCGAGGTACATCACGCCGACCTGGTCGGCCACGTGCCGCACCACGGCGAGATTGTGCGAGATGAACAGATAGGTCAGGCCCTGCTCGCGCTGCAGGTCCTTCATGATGTTGAGCACCTGCGCCTGCACGCTGACGTCGAGCGCCGAGGTCGGCTCGTCGCAGACCAGGAACTCGGGCTGGGTCGCCAGTGCCCGCGCGATCGAGATCCGCTGCCGCTGGCCGCCGGAGAACTGGTGCGGGTACTTCACCATGTCGAGCGGGCTCAGGCCGACCGACTTCAGCAGTTCGCCGACCCGCTCCTTGAGCGCCGGCCCCGCCTTCAGGATGCCGTGCTCGCGCAGCGGCTCGCCGATGATGTCCTCGACGATCCAGCGCGGGTTGAGGCTCGCGTAGGGATCCTGGAAGATCATCTGAATGCGCCGCCGCAGCACCCGCCCCGCGGGGGTCTTGAAGGCCGCGTGCGCGTCCTGGCCGTCGAACTGCATGCCGCCGCGGGTCGGCTCGTAGAGGCCGACCAGCAGCCGGGCCACCGTGCTCTTGCCGCAGCCTGATTCGCCGACCAGCGCCAGCGTCTTGCCGCGCTCGATCGAGAAGCTCACGCCGTCGACCGCCTTCAGCTGCACGCGCGGCTTGCGCTCGAGCACCCGGTTGAGCCAGGGCGGCGAGACGTCGAAGCTCTTCGCCAGGTCGTGCGCCTGCACCAATGCCGTCATCAGGAAACCTCCGTGCTGCGCACTGCGGTGCGAGCGCCTTCGGGCGGCCGGGCGGCGCTCATGCGACGCCTCCGTAGGCCGGCGAGGCGCTGTGCGTCTCGTGCAGCCAGCAGGCGGCGCGGGTCGCCCCGGCGTTGAACAGGTCCGGCCGTTCGACCAGGCAGTGGTCGAACACGCGCGGGCAGCGCGGGTTGTAGGCGCAGCCGCGCGGAATCGCGTTGAGCCGCGGCATCGCGCCGTCGATCTGGTTCAGGCGTTCGCGGTCCATCGTCATGTCGGGGATGGCGGCCATCAGGCCCGAGGTGTAGGGATGGGCGGGCTGATTGATCACCTCCTGCACCGGGCCGATCTCGGCCACCCGGCCCGCATACATCACGGCCACGCGGTCGCAGGTCTCGGCGATCACGCCCATGTCATGCGTGATCAGCATCACGGCGGCGCCCCGCTCCTTGCAGATGCCCTTGAGCAGCTGGATGATCTGCGCCTGGATCGAGACGTCGAGCGCGGTGGTCGGCTCGTCGGCGACGATCAGCTTGGGCTCGGCCGCCAGGGCCAGGGCGATCACCACGCGCTGGCGCATGCCGCCCGAGAACTGGTGCGGAAAGTGGTCGATGCGCTGGGCTGCCGCCGGGATGCCGGTGTCCTGCAGCAAGCCGATGGCACGCCGGCGCGCCTCGTCCTCGCTCACCGGCAGGTGGGTGCGAATGGTCTCGATCAGCTGCCGGCCGATGGTGTACAGCGGGTTCAGCGAGGTCAGCGGATCCTGGAAGATCGCGCCGATCTTGCGCCCGCGGATATGGCGCATCGCCTCGTGGCCGAGGTTGTCGATCCGCTGGCCTTCGAGCAGGATCTCGCCCGCCGCGACGCGGCCGGGCGGTTCGAGGAGGCCGATGATGGCGGCGCCGGTGAGCGACTTGCCCGCGCCCGATTCACCCACCACGCCGAGGATCTCGCCGGGCGCGATCTCGAAGGAGATGTCGTCGAGCGCGCGCAGCGTGCCGCGGCGGTGCGGGAATTCGACGACCAGGTTCCGAACTTGCAGAAGACTCATCTCAGCCTCGGGTTGAGCGCGTCACGCAGCCAGTCGCCGAGCAGGTTCACGCTGAGCGCGATCAGCACCAGCATTGCGCCCGGAAACACCGTGATCCACCATTCGCCCGAAAACAGGTAGTCGTTGCCGACGCGGATCAGGGTGCCCAGCGAGGGCGAGGTCGGCGGCACGCCGACGCCCAGGAAGGACAGCGTGGCTTCGGTGATGATCGCGGTCCCGACCTGGATGGTCGCCAGCACCATCACCGGCCCCATCACGTTCGGCAGCACGTGGCGCAGCATGATTCGCCAGGGCGATACGCCGGTGACGCGCGCCGCCTGCACATACTCTTTGCTGCGCTCGACCAGGGTCGAGCCGCGCACGGTGCGTGCGTACTGCACCCAGCCAGTCAGCGAGATCGCGACGATCAGCACGCCGAAGGCGACCGAGGTCGGCGCATCGGGAAACAGGGCCCGGCCGACGCCGGCCATCAGCAGGGCGATCAGGATCGGCGGGAACGAGAGCATGACGTCGCAGACGCGCATCAGGAAGGCGTCGAGCCAACCGCCCCAGAAGCCGGCCAGCAGTCCGAACAGCACGCCGACCAGAACCGACAGCACCACCGACACCACGCCGACGATGAGCGAGATCCGGGCGCCGTAGATCACGGCCGAGAGAATGTCGCGGCCCTGGTCGTCGGTGCCCAGCAGGTACTTGGTGGACCCCTCCGGGCTCCAGGCCGGCGGCAGGCGCGCGTCGCCGAGTTCGAGCGCCGCGAGATCGAAGGGATTGTGCGGCGTCACCCAGCCGGCGAACACCGCACAAAAGAGGCACAGGAACGCGATCGCGGCCGCCATCATGGCGACCGGCGAGCTGCGAAAGCTGTGGCCGACATCGCTGTCGAGCCAGCGCGCTAAAGTTTTTTTCATCGAAAGGCGGAAAGAAGGAGCCCGCTGACGCGGACCCCCTGGTCAGGCAGACAACGGACTCAAGGCTTGATGCTCATCCACTTGAAGAACATGAAGTTGTCGGCGAGCTGGGTCAGTTCGACCTTCTTGCTCACGCCCCAGGCCAGCGACTGCTGGTGCAGCGGCAGGTGGCCGACGTCGTCCGCATGGATCGTGAAGGCTTGCTTGATCAGCTCGTTGCGCTTGGCCTTGTCGGTCTCGGACTGGATCTTCTTGGTCAGTTCGTCGAGCTTGGGATTGCAGTAGGCGCCGAGGTTGAACTGGCCCGTGCCCTTGTCGTCCGGACAGGCGGTCAGCGACGACAACGCGTTGTGCGAGTCGTAGGTGGTCGGGGTCCAGCCCAGCAKGTAGAAGCTGGTGTCGCGGCGCAGGATCTTCGGGAAGTAGGTGCCCTTGGTCTCGGTCGCGAGATTGATCTTGACGCCGATCTTCGCCAGGTTCGAGGCCACGCTCTGGCAGATCTGGCCGTCGTTCACGTAGCGGTCGTTCGGGCAGTTCATCGTGACCTCGAAGCCGTTCGGATAGCCGGCCTCGGTCAGCAGCTTCTTGGCGGCGTCGACGTCGTAGGGCAGGCGCTTGTCCTGCTCGGCGGTCCAGCCGTTGATGCCCGGACCGACCAGCAGCGCCGTCGGGCGCGAGGCGCCGCGCATCACGGTCTTCTGAATGCCGACGACGTCGATGGCCTGATAGAAGGCCTGGCGCACGCGCTTGTCCTTGAACGGGTTCTTGCCCTTCACGCTCGAGTACAGCAGCTCGTCGCGCTTCTGGTCCATGCCCAGGAAGATGGTGCGCAGCTCGGGGCCGGCGATCACGCGCGCATCGGGGCTGGCCGTGATGCGCGCGATGTCCTGCACCGGCACCGGCTCCATGACGTCGACCTGGCCCGACACCAGCGCGGCGACGCGCGTCGAGGGATTGGCGATCGGCGTGAAGATCACCTCTTGCGCATTGCCTTCGATCTTGCCCCAGTAGGTGGGGTTGCGGGTGAACACGGTGCGGACGTCGGGCTGGCGCTCGCGCACGCGGAAGGGCCCGGTGCCGTTGGCCTTGAAGGAGGCCGTGTTCTCGACGCCCTTGCGCTTGTCGACCGGCTTGGCGGCGCCGTTCTCCTCGCACCACTTCTTGCTCATCATCATGGTCAGCGAGATCACGTCGGGCAGGATCGGGAACGGACCGGCGGTCTCGATCTCGACCGCCAGGTCGCCGACCTTGCGCACTTCCTTGACGTCGCTCAGCGTGGCCTTCAGGTCGGAGCCGTCGCCCTTGGCGCGGGCAAAGCTGAACACCACGTCGTCGGCCGTGAACGGCGTGCCGTCGTGGAACTGGACACCCTTGCGCAGTTCGAAGCGCCAGACATTGGGCGAGGTCTGCTTCCAGCTGGTCGCCAGCAGCGGCGCCAGGCTCAGGTCCTTGTTGCGGCCGACCAGGGTCTCATAGACGTTGGAGGTGACGCTGAGTTGCAGCGATTCATTGAGCGAGTGCGGGTCGAGCGACAAGGCGTCGCCCTGGTTGGCGATGCGAATCGTCTGCGCACCGGCCATCAGGCTCGCGGTCGCCAGCACGGACAGGATCGCGGCCGCGACCCCACTTTTCTTCAGACTCATGAGAAGCACTCCTCGGGTTGGAAAGACTCAGGTTGCCGTCGTGACGGCCCTGGTTTCTGATTTGCCGGCCTTGGCGGCCAGCGGCATGCCCTGCTCCACCAGGCCCGCGTGCAAGGCGGCGCCCAGGGGCAGGATCTCGTCGTTGAAATCGTATTTGCTGTTGTGCAGGAAGGCGCCGCCGCGGGCGTCCTGCCCGATGCGCAGGTAAGCGCCGGCTTTCTTCTGCAGCATGAAGGAGAAATCCTCGGCACCCATGCTCGGCTCCATGTTGCGCTCGACGTTGTGGGCGCCGACCAGGGACTCGGCCACGTCGCCAGCGAACAGGGCTTCGGGCGCGGTGTTGATGGTGGCCGGGTAGATGCGCTCGAATTTCACCTGGGCCGTGGCGCCGAAGCCCGCGGCCACCGCCGCGCAGAGCTCCGCGAGCCGCCGCTCGACCTGCTCCTGCACGCGGGAGCTGAAGGTCCGCACGGTGCCGACCAGCGTCGCCCTGCCCGGCACCACGCTCATCGCGCCCAGGTCGCCCGCCTGCACGGCGCAGATGCTGACCACCGCGGCGTCGATCGGACGCACGTTGCGCGACACGATGCTCTGCACCGCGGTGATGATGTGGGCCGAGACCACCACCGGATCGACCGTCAGGTAGGCATGGGCGCCATGGCCGCCCTTGCCCTCCACCTCGATCGTGATGCGGTCCGCCGCCGCCATCATCGCGCCGCGGTTGATGCCGACGGTGCCGGCCGGCATGCCGGGCCAGTTGTGCATGGCGTAGACCGAATCGACCGGGAAGCGGTCGAACAGGCCGTCCTCGATCATCACACGGGCACCGGCGAAGCCTTCCTCGCCGGGCTGGAAGATCAGCACCGCGGTGCCGTCGAAGTTGCGCGTCTCCGCCAGATAGCGCGCCGCACCGACCAGCATCGCGGTGTGGCCGTCGTGGCCGCAGCCATGCATCAGGCCTTGCTTGGCCGAGCGCCATTCGAAGTCGTTGTCCTCGCACATCGGCAGCGCATCCATGTCGGCCCGCAGGCCGATCATGCGGCCGCTGGCGGTCGAACTGCCGTGGATCACGCCGACCACCCCGGTCCTGCCGATATCGCTGTGGATCTCGTCCACGCCGCAGGCCTTCAAAGCCTCGCGGACGCGGCCCGCGGTGTAGATCTCCTCGAAGCCGAGTTCGGGATGCGCATGCAGATCGCGCCGGAACGCGGTCAACTCGGGATAGAAGCGCGCGATGTGCGCGAAGGGCCTGCCGGCCGCCTGCAGTCGTGATTCGGTCATCTTCAATGGGCTCCGCTGCCGATCCTCAATCTCGGATCGACCACGAAGTAGAGCAGATCGACCACGAGATTGATGACGACGAAGATCAGGGCGATCAGACACAGGTAGGCGGCCATCACGGGAATGTCGGCGAAGGTCACGGCCTGGATGAACAGCAGGCCCATGCCGGGCCACTGGAACACCGACTCGGTGATGATCGAGAAGGCGATCAGGCCGCCCAGTTGCAGGCCGGTGATGGTCATCACCGGCACCAGCGTGTTCTTCAGCGCATGGCCGAAATGGATCGCGCGGTCGGAGAGGCCGCGTGCCCGCGCGAACTTGATGTAGTCGGTGCGCAGCACCTCGAGCATCTCGGCACGCACCAGCCGCATGATCAAGGTCAGCTGGAAGATCGCCAGCGTGATCGCCGGCAGCACGATGTGCATCCAGCCGTCGGACTTCAGCAAGCCGGTGCTCCACCAGCCCAGTTGCACGGTCTCGCCGCGGCCGAAGCTCGGGAACCAGCCCAGGTGCACCGCGAACACCAGGATCAGCAGGATGCCGATCAGGAAGGTCGGCAGGGAGACACCGAGCAGGGACAGCGTCATGAAGACCTGGCTCGTGAAGGTGCCGCGCTTGAGCGCGGTGTAGACGCCCATCGGGATGCCGATGACGAGGGCCAGCACGGCGGCGACCAGCGCCAGTTCGAGCGTGGCCGGGAAGCGCTCGCCGATCAGGCGCGAGACCTTGGCGCCCTGCCGCAGGCTGAGGCCGAACTCGCCCTGCGCGGCATTGAGCAAGAAGTGCCAGAACTGCACGAAGAAGGGCTTGTCGAGCCCCAAGGCAGAGCGCAGCTCGCGGATCTGCTCGGGCTTGGCGTCCTGGCCCAACAGGAAGACGACCGGGTCGCCCACGTACTGGAAGAGGAGAAAGGCGAAGAAGGCGACCGCGACCATGACGATCACGGCCTGGATCAGGCGGCGCAGTACGAAAGCAATCATTCAGAAACAATGGTGTCCAATGATGCTAGCAGAGCAATCTGCGTGCCCATGCGGGGGTTCCCCGGGGGTGTGCGGCATATTCATTTCGGCAAAGAAAAAAGCCACTCGACTTTCGTCGAGTGGCTCTTAAGACTTCCCATTGATGCTGGCTTGCGCCAGCGTCAGATCAGAAAGCGTGACGCAGACCGAAGTCGTAACCCGTCGAGTTCTTCGGGGTCAGGATGCCGCCGTTGATGGTGCCGCCGGTGAAGCCCGCGCTACCGCCGACGAGCAGGTCAGCACCGTCCTTGTTGCTGATGCGCGCCACCGTTGCGTACAGGGCCGTGCGCTTCGACAGGTTGTACACGTAGCCGAGGGCGAACTTGTCAGCGCTCGGTTCACTGCGCACGCCGAAGACCTGGTTCAGAGCACCCAGGGTGTTGCTGTAGTCGACGGCCGAGTAGGCAACGCGGATCAGACCAGCACCCAGAGGCACGGTTGCGCCGAGCAGCCAGCCCTTGGCCTTGGGATCAGCCACGCCGAAGGCGCCAGCAAGGGTGATCGTGGAGACGTCGTTCTTGAGCTTGGCATCCGAGTACTCGCCGAACACCTTGACCACGCCGAAGTCGTACGACGCGCCGATGTTCCACGTGTCGAGGTTCTGCGTGATGCCGCGGTAGTAGTTGCTGGCCACGGTGGATTCACCGTACGCCAGAGCGACGTCCAGCGGGCCGTTGGCGTAGCCGACGCGACCACCGACGTAGCGGCCGGCACGTGCGTTGTTGCCAATGGCTGCGAGTGCCGGGTTCGTGATGACCGCGGCAGCGCCAGGAGGCGTGACGGTACCCGGATCGTACGAGACCTGCTCGTTGAACGCGTACATGACCTGGCCGTAGAAGCCACCCAGGTTCGGCGGCAGGAAGTAGCCGACCGAGTTGCTGGCGCGGACGTACTGGTTGTTCGCGGTGAAACCGTTGGTGCTGGCGCCGCTGGAGCTGAAGCCGTTGGCCGTCGAGATCAGGTTGGTACCCACGCCGTTGGTGCCGAACGGATCGAACACGGTGTCGTTCCAGAACGTCGGGGTGTAGTCGCGACCGATGCGCATTTCACCGAAAGCGCCCGACAGGCTCACCGTCGAGCGACGGCCGAAGCTCAGGCCATTGCCGCTCACGGAGGGGGAATTGCCATTGCCGGCACCGGTATCGTTCGCGATGCCGGCTTCGAGCCAGAAGCTGGCTGCCAGGCCACCACCGAGGTCTTCCGTGCCACGGAAGCCCAGACGGCTGGAGTTGTAGCCGTTGGTGGATTGAGCCCATTGGCTTTGCTTCACGCTGCCGCCGAACGCGTTTTCCGACTTGTTTTCGTAGTAGCTGACGCCAGCGTCAAGCACACCGAACAGCGTGACGRACGATTGAGCCGAGGCGACGCCGGCAACAGCCAGAGCAGCCAGGGCAACTAGAGATTTTTTCATTGCAAGTTTCTCCAAGGTTAAACATAGGGCTCCGGTGCGAAGGGCTCACCGTGACTGGCACTTAGTGCTCCCACCGGACCCCGGGCCAACCTCCTTTTGGGAAGTTGTCGCTATTGCACCAGAGCCGCTCCGGGAGGGCAAAGCAAATCGCCCGAAAACGCGGCTGGGCGAGGCGTTTCGTTGCAGCGGTGCAACAAAGCTTTGGGACCTTCGCTGCATCGCAATGTGAAACGAGATCCGAGCTTCCATGTGACATTTTGTACATCGGTTCCAATCGCTTCATGAACCGATCGCTCGACTCCGTCCTGGCAGTGGCAGACGCGGCGCTGCGCACCTTGTTCGCCAAACCGCATTCGACCCGGCCGTTCCCTCGGCCCGACGCGCCGCCGGGGACGCTGAGCGAGGCCGAGCGGCACGAGGCCGGCGCCCTCATGCGGGTCAATCATATGGGGGAAGTCTGTGCGCAGGCTTTGTATACGGCACAGGCCGCAGTCACCCGGGATCCGGCGCTCCGGCGGCATTTCGATGAAGCGGCCCGCGAAGAAACCGACCACCTGGCCTGGACCCAGCAGCGGCTCGACGACCTGGGCAGCCACGCATCCGTGCTGAATCCGCTCTGGTATCTGGGGGCTTTCGGGCTCGGGCTGGTCGCGGGCCGACTCGGCGACGCCACCAGCCTCGGTTTCGTCGCCGAGACCGAACGCCAGGTCGAGGCCCACCTGGACGGTCACCTCGATCGGCTCCCGGCGGGCGACACCGCGTCCCGGGCCGTGATCCAGCAGATGAAACTCGACGAAGCCCGGCACGCCGCCCAGGCCTGGAACGCCGGCGCCACGGAACTGCCTGCGCCGGCCAAGGCGCTGATGCGGCTGGCGTCCCGGGTCATGACCACGGTCGCCCACCGGGTCTGAATCAGACCTCGACGAGGTCGAAACTGGTGGTGATCTCGGCCGTCTTGCCGAGCATGATGGTGGCCGAGCAATAGGTGTCGTGGCTCAGGGCGATCGCGCGCTCCACGGCCGCGGCGGGGATGCCCTTGCCGGCCACGGTGAAATGCATGTGGATCTTGGTGAATACCTTCGGATCCTTTTCGGCCCGCTCGCTGGTCAACTTGACGCTGCAGCGCTCGACCTGGTGCCGCCCGCGCTTCAGGATCAGCACGACGTCGTAGGCGGTGCAGCCGCCGGTCCCGGCCAGGACGGTCTCCATGGGCCGCGCCGCCAGGTTCTGGCCGCCGTTTTCAGGCTTGGCGGCATCCTGGGCGCCATCCATCAGCAGGACATGGCCGCTTCCGGTCTCGGCGACGAAGCCCATGGCCGATCGCGTGCCGGCGTTGCCGGTCCAACTTACTGTGCATTCCATCTTCGACTCCGAAAAGTCGCCCAGCGGGCCCAGAAAGCTCCGCGCGACGTGATTTAGTGTTCAAAAAAAGCAACGGGCGTGTTGCATTGCAGCAATCAACCGATATACTTTATTTCATCGCACATCGACATATGTGCACCGGTTGTCTCCTCCACCCTCCCAATTGGTGGATTTAGCCCCGGGCCGCAAGGCCCGGGGCTTTTTTCTTGGGCGCTGGCCAAGCCTCGGCGAGGCCTATGATCGCGGCCCTATGTCCTCCCCGACTCCGCCCCTCACCCCTGCCGACTACCTCAAGAAGATCCTGACCGCGCGCGTCTACGACGTGGCGGTCGAATCGGCCCTCGAACCCGCGCGGGCGCTGAGCGCCAGGCTGGGCAACACGGTGCTGCTCAAGCGCGAGGACCAGCAGCCCGTGTTCAGCTTCAAGCTGCGCGGAGCCTACAACAAACTGGCGCACCTGAGCCCCGAGCAGCTTGCCAGCGGCGTGATCTGCGCATCGGCGGGCAACCATGCGCAGGGCGTCGCACTGGGCGCCCACAAGCTCGGGACGCGGGCCGTGGTGGTGATGCCCGTGACCACGCCGCAACTGAAGATCGACGCGGTGCGCGCGCTCGGCGGCGAGGTGCACCTGCACGGCGACAGCTACTCGGACGCCTACGGCTACGCGCTCGAGCAGCAGAAGCTGCACGGGCTGACCTTCGTGCATCCCTTCGACGATCCGGACGTGATCGCCGGCCAGGGCACGATCGCGATGGAGATCCTGCGCCAGCACCAGGGCCCGCTGCATGCCGTCTTCGTCGCCATCGGCGGCGGCGGCCTGATCTCCGGCGTGGCCAACTACATCAAGGCGGTCCGCCCCGAGATCCGGGTGATCGGGGTCCAGATGAACGACTCGGACGCAATGATGCAATCGGTCGCCGCGCATCGGCGCGTGACCCTGCCCGACGTCGGCCTGTTCTCCGACGGCACCGCGGTCAAGCTGGTCGGCGAGGAGACCTTCCGCATCTCGAGCGAACTGGTGGACGAGTTCATCACGGTCGACACCGACGCAGTCTGTGCCGGCATCAAGGATGTCTTCATCGACACCCGCAGCATCGTCGAGCCGGCCGGCGCGCTCGCGGTGGCGGCAATCAAGCAGTACGTCGAGGCCCGCGGCACGCGCGGCGAGACCTACGCAGCGATCCTGTGCGGCGCCAACATGAACTTCGACCGGCTGCGCTTCGTGGCCGAACGGGCCGAGGTCGGCGAGGAGCGCGAGGCGCTGTTCGCCGTGACCATTCCCGAGGAGCGCGGCAGCTTCCGCCGCTTCTGCGAACTGGTCGGGCAGTTGCCGGGCACCTCGCGCAACGTGACGGAATTCAACTACCGCATCAGCGACGCGAAGGAGGCCCACGTGTTCGTCGGCCTGACGACCACGGCGCGCGGCGAATCGACGACGATCGCAAGCACCTTCGTGGCGCACGGCTTCGGCGCCATCGACCTCACGCACGACGAGCTCGCCAAGGAGCACATCCGCCACATGGTGGGCGGCCGCAGTTCGCTGGCGCAGGAGGAACGGCTGCTGCGCTTCGTGTTCCCCGAGCGGCCCGGCGCGCTGTTGAAGTTCCTGAGCTTGCTGCGGCCGAACTGGAACATCAGCTTGTTCCACTATCGCAACCAGGGGGCCGACTACGGGCGCATCCTGGTCGGACTGCAGGTGCCGCCGGCCGACAACGAAGCTTTCGACGAGTTCCTGCGGACCCTGGGCTACCCCTTCGTCGAAGAGACCGCCAACCCCGTCTACCGGCTGTTCCTGAACTGACTCGCCCCCAGATCGGGCTCGCCGCGTGCAGCCCGGGGCATGCCTCAGTTTTGCGGCGGCAACGGCGCGGGCGGCGTCATGGTCGCCAGCGGCCGCGTGGGCAGTTGCAGCGTGAATGCAGTGGCCGAATCGGCGCTGGCACCGAGGGCGGCGGTCCGGGCACCAAGCGACTGCAGCACGAAACCGTCGGCGACCGCGGCGCCGACGCGGAAGGGCCGCGGCGGCTTGCCGTCAACCGCGATCAGCGCCACCCCCTGCTGCTCCGCATCGGCGACCACCCCCAGCAGCACGAAGCGGCTGGCCGCTTCGGGGGCCGCGGCCACCGCGGCCTGCGCCGGCACGGCGCCAAGCACCCGGGCCACCGCGGCCGGGTCGAGCGCGACCTGCGGCGTGCCGGCCGCCGCCGGAGGTGCCGGCGCATCGGAAGGCGCCGCCAGCCGGAGGCCCCAGAACACGATGCTCCCGGCGGCCAATGCCCATACGGCGGTCGTGGCAACGGCCGAGGGCCAGCGGGCGGGTGCGTAGGGGACTGACATGAGGCCGGATTATCATTCAGCGAACGCGGCCAACGCCGCCCTCTCACGCTTCCATACGCCGTCAATGCCCATCTTCATCCGCTCTTCCGCCCGCGCACTGCAACGCGGCTTCACCTTGATCGAGCTCATGGTGGTGCTGGTCATCATCGGCGTGCTGGCGGCGCTGATCGTGCCGAACGTGATCGAACGGGCCGACGACGCCCGCGTCACCGCGGCCAAGACCGATGTCAACAACCTGATGCAGGCGCTGAAGCTCTACCGGCTCGACAACCAGCGCTACCCGACCGCCGAGCAAGGACTCCAGGCCCTGCTCACGCGTCCTACCAGCGGCCCCGCGGCGCCGAACTGGAAACCCTATGTCGAGAAGCTGCCGAACGACCCCTGGGGCCGGCCGTACCAGTACATGAATCCGGGCATCAAGGGCGAAATCGACGTGCTTTCGCTCGGCGCCGATGGCGAGCCCGGCGGCGAAGGCAAGAATGCCGACATCGGCAGCTGGCAATAGCGCGCGCTGCCGAGGGCGCGTTGGCGCCCGTCCCGGTGCGGCCGGCTTCACGCTGCTCGAATTGCTGGTGGTGATCGCGATCATCGCGCTGGCCACCGCAGGCGTCGGCCTCTCGCTGCGCGATTCCGGCCAGGCGGCGCTCGACCGCGAAGCCGAACGGCTCGCCGCCCTGCTCGAATCGGCGCGCGCCCAATCGCGCGCCAGCGGCGTCGCGGTGCGATGGCGCGTCACGCCCGAAGGGCCCGGCAACTTCAGCTTCGACGGCCTGCCGGCCGGCGCCTTGCCGACAGCCTGGCTGGCCGAGGGCATCACCGCGCAGCCGATCGGCGTCGACGGCCGGGCCGCGGGCGCCTTGCAGCTGGGACCGGATCCGATCATCGCGGCGCAGCAGGTGCTGCTGAGTTCGCAAGCAGCGCCCGACCGCAGCCTGCGCATCGGCACCGACGGCCTGCGTCCCTTCACGGTCGTCGCGCCATGAGACGCCGGGCCGCTCCCAAGGCGAATACCGCAGCGCTGCTGCGCGAAGGTACTCCGTTGAGACGCCGGGCCGCTCCCAAGGCGAATACCGCAGCGCTTCTGCGCAAAGCTTGCCCAATGAGCCGCCGGGCCGCGCGCGGCTTCACATTGATCGAGGTGCTGGTCGCCCTCGGCATCGTCGCCATCGCGCTGATGGCCGGTACCCAGGCGACCCTGGCGCTGACGCGCAACGCCCAGCGCCAGTCGGACGTGATGCTGGCCCAGATCTGCGTCGAGAACGAGTTGATCAAGGCCCGGCTGGCGCGCCAGATGCCGCCCGTCGGCGATGCCGGCACGGTCTGCGTACAGGCCAACCAGAGCTTCGGCGTGACGGTGTCGACCACGTCGACGCTGAATCCGAATTTCCGCCGCGTCGACGTCCAGGTGCGCGATGCCAACGAGGCGTCTGTGCTGCGCCAGTCCACTGTCGTGGGGCGCTACTGATGAAGCGCAGGCTGCTCGGCTTCACGTTGATCGAACTGATGGTCGCGATCGCGGCCATGGCGCTGCTGGCGCTGATGAGCTGGCGCGGCCTCGATGCGATGGGGCGCGCGCAGGCGCAGAACCGGGAACGCGGCGACGCCGTGCTGACGCTGCAGACCACGCTGGCGCAGTGGGGCGCCGATCTCGATGCGATGGTGGCGCTGTCGCAGACCTCCGCCATCGACTGGGACGGCCGCGTGCTGCGCCTCACGCGGCGCAGCACCGACAGCGCGACGCCGCTGGTCTTCGTCGTGGCGTGGACATTGCGCTCGGACCCCGCGCGCGGCACGCACTGGCGGCGCTGGCAATCGCCAGGCTTCACGACCCAGGCCGAATGGCGACAAGCCTGGGCGCAGGCCGCCGCGTGGGCAACCGATGGCAGCAACGACACCGGCGGGGCGGACGTCGAGCTGATCCCGCTCGACGGCTGGCAGCTCGCCTATTTCCGCAACAACGCCTGGACGCCGGCCGTGAGCGCCGAGACGCTGGGCGCCGCCGCGCCGCTGCCCGACGGCATCCGCCTGGTCCTGAGCCTGCCGCAGGGACCGGCCCTTGCGGGCCTGATCACCCGCGACTGGGTACGGCCCAGCTTGACGGTGCCGAAGTCATGAGGTCCCCTGGAAAGCCGAACCAGGCCGACGCCGAGCCGCCTCAGGAGGCAGCGACCACGCGCGGTGGGGCCCGTGGGGGCCCAGGCCGGCGCCGGGCCGCCCCAAGGCGGCCTGCAGCCCCCTCGGGGGGCAGCGACCCACACGCAGTGGGGGAGCGTGGGGGCTCAGGCCGGCGCCGGGCCGCCCCAAGGCGGCCTGCG